>CAXUOL010000733.1:0-3799 GCA_964252435.1 uncultured Nostoc sp. | reverse complement strand
TTATAGGGTGAAAGAAAAGAAAAAAGTTTATGCGTGTTGTAAATAACTTCTTAACCTTTCCCCTTTTTTCCTTTCCCCTTTCCCCCTCCCAGATTGGTGAAGTATGGATTAGCAATCAATCCCCAACGTGCCTTGAAAATCCAATCATTGATTGAAGTATTATTAGGTTCGATTACAATTTTACCTTTTGGTGTGGAAGAAGCAGAACTTGCTGCCCAAATTAGAAGTATTTTGAAAACAGCAGGTACTCCTATCGGTTCTTATGATGTAATGATTGCAGCAACAGCACTAACTCACAATCATATTGTTGTAACATCTAATGTTCGAGAATTTCAAAGAGTATCCAGCTTGCAAATAGAGAATTGGCGTTCTTCTTAAATTAGTTATTAATGTATTGGAAATGGGGCTTTAGACTATTAATTGTATTCTTTGGGCTGTGGCTACTTCTGGATCTGGGTTCCCGTCTGGGAGCAGAAATTTTTTGGTTTCGGGAAGTCGGCTATCTCCAAGTATTTTTGTTGAGGCTGCTGACTCGTGGTATTTTGTGGCTAGTCGTGGCTGGAATAACTGCTGCCTATCTACTGCTAAACCTGGCTCTAGCACAACGGCTAAAATATTCCCAGTCTCTAAAGATTGAACAAGCAGAACTCAACAGTGAAGTAACAAATTTTTTCAGTCCTAATTATCCGAGACGCAACGAAACCCGGATACTTGGGTCACAACGCTTTCAATCATTAAAATTGCGCTGGTTATTACCCTTAACTCTGATACTGAGCTTGTTAATTGGGTTAATGCTGGCTCACTATGGTCAAATTGCTCTTTTCTACTGGCATTCTCCAGTTAATCAGGCTATTCTACCCATTCCCGCCCTCTTTAGACCGGAGACAATCTGGCAACTTTTGAGGCAGATTCTCTCTCAAGTCTGGTATCTCGGTTTAATTGGGGGAGTAGCGATCGCCATTTTAATCTATCCGCAATTTTTACTGACTGCGATCGCAATTCTCTTTAGTCCCATTTTTGCCTTCATCATATTCCGACACTGGCCCAAGGTGCTGCAATATTTGCACCCCACGCTTTTCAACAGCACTGAGCCTTTATTTGGTCGAGATATCAGCTTTTACGTATTTTCCTTACCCTTTTGGGAACTGCTAGAACTCTGGCTGATGGGATTATATTTGTATGGCTTTGTCGCCGTTACTCTTACTTATCTGTTGTCGGCGGATAGTTTGAGTCAGGGAATTTTCCCTGGTTTTTCGTCCCAGCAGCAGCGTCATTTATTCGGTATGGGTAGCTTGTTGATGCTGGTAGTGGCTCTGAGTTATGGGCAAAGTCGCTATGAACTGGTGTATTCTAGCCGTGGAGTTAGTTATGGTGCTAGCTATACCGATGTGACAGCCCAGTTGCCAGCTTACACCGTTTTGGGCATTGTGGCAGTTGCGATCGCTTTTTACCTACTTTGGCGAACGCTTTTCTGGAAACCTAAATCTCAGTATCGTCCCTTTGTATTTTACGGATTAGGGGTTTATCTAGGATTAGTTGTAGCTGCTGATGTTGTTCTCCCGACTGTGGTGCAATATTTAATTGTCCAACCTAATGAGTTGCAACGAGAGCAACCCTACATTCAGCGGACTATTGCCTTAACTCGTCAAGCATTCGATTTAGAGGCGATCGATTCTAGAAGCTTCAACCCGCAAGGAACATTGACTGAAGCTGATATTCAAAAGCATGACTCGACAATTCGCAATATTCGTCTGTGGGATGAGCGACCACTGTTAGAAACTAACCGTCAACTGCAACAAATTCGCCCATATTATCAGTTCCCCGATGCCGATATTGATCGCTATACTCTCAAAACAGATGTAACTTCACGCCGACCACCTAGTCCCCAAAAGCCGCCAGAACCTAAGCAGGAAGCAGTTGAATCAACAGAACGGCGGCAGGTACTGATTGCCGCACGAGAATTAGATTATAGTGCCGTACCACAGGAAGCTCAAACATGGGTTAATCGCCATTTAATTTATACCCACGGTTTCGGGTTTACTGTTAGTCCAGTTAATACAGTTGGGCCGGGTGGGCTACCAGAATATTTTGTTAAAGATATTAGCGGTAATAGTAGCGCTCTCACAACTTCTAATGAAGCCGTTCGTCAAAGTATTCCGATTGGGCAGCCCCGGATTTATTACGGTGAGATTACTAATAGTTATGTAATGACTGGCACAAGAGTTAGAGAGCTAGACTATCCTAGCGGTAGTGATAATGTTTACAACTCTTACGAGGGTCTAGGTGGCGTTGAAATCGGTTCAGTATGGCGACGGTGGCTATTTGCGATGTATTTGAAAGATTGGCAGATGGTGCTGACGCGGGACTTTTTGCCAGATACAAAAGTGTTACTGCGACGAAATGTTAAGGAAAGAATTCAAGCGATTGCACCTTTTTTGAAATTTGACAGCGACCCCTATTTAGTGGCTGCTGCTGCTAATCAAGATTTCCCAAGTAATCCCAGTTATCTTTACTGGATTGTAGATGCTTACACAACGAGCGATCGCTATCCCTACTCAGATACTGGTAGCGATGGTATCAACTACATTCGCAATTCTATCAAAGTAGTGATTGATGCCTATCACGGCACTGTGAAGTTTTACATTGCCGATGGGAGCGATCCAATTATTGCCACTTGGTCAGCGATATTTCCCAACATGTTCAAACCACTCAGTACAATGCCAGTCAATCTCCGCAGTCATACCCGATATCCAGAGGACTTTTTCAAAATTCAATCTGAGCGGTTGATGACCTACCACATGACCGATCCCCAGGTATTTTACAATCGGGAAGACCAGTGGCAGATTCCTAATGAAATTTATGGCAGTGAACCCCGTCCAGTAGATCCGTATTATTTGATTACTAGTCTACCCACCGTAGACTTTGAAGAATTTATTCTGCTTCTACCCTACACTCCCAAACAACGGACTAATTTAATTGCTTGGTTAGCGGCGCGATCGGATGGCAAAAACTACGGTAAGCTGGTGCTATATGTCTTTCCTAAAGAACGCCTGATTTACGGAACAGAGCAAATCGAGGCGCGGATTAACCAAGACCCAGTAATTTCTCAGCAAATTTCTTTGTGGAATCGCCAGGGGTCGAGAGCTATTCAGGGCAATTTATTAGTCATTCCCATTGAGCAATCGCTACTGTATGTCGAGCCAATCTATCTAGAAGCCACACAGAATAGCTTGCCAACTTTGGTGCGGGTAGTCGTGGCTTACGAAAACCGCATTGTCATGGCACAAACATTAGAACAAGCCTTGCAGGGAATCTTTAAACCAGAAATTACACCAGCCCCTGCTATTATCCGTCCCTTTGAAGAAGCAGTCCCGCCTGGTTAAGGGACTTTTAAATAAAAACAATATTCAATTATTTATTGTGGAGTGGGCGTCTCGCCCCCCATATAAACTGGGCACTCATGTTGGCCACCCCACAAGATTGAATAATTTATTTATTAGAGTTCCCTAAGCGATTTTAAGACTAAATAGTTACATAGCAGGTGATAGTGAGCATAGACGGGCAGAGGCTTGTCGTTAGACATCGCCATTAAAAAAATTTATCGCAACAGACATAGTTTAATAGTTCAATATATGTAATAGACACTAAAAGTTAATCGACATGCTACAAAATAAGCAACTAGAGATCCGCCACATTAGTCCTGAAGTGAGGCAGTTGATTAAAATGTACGCCGATGTTAATAACTGTACGCAATCTGAGATGTTGGAACGCATCATTTTGGAGTGGAACGCCCAACAAA
>CAXUOL010000732.1:2496-3822 GCA_964252435.1 uncultured Nostoc sp. | reverse complement strand
CTGTTGACAAGCTTACCTTTTTCTTAAGTTGTCACCAATAGTCTCAGACTGGGAATACCGTCCTAGAGGTTTCGCCTCCCTTGCTGGCAGAGTCGCCAGGAGCAGCATTTCGAGCCAGGGGCTAGAAACGAGGTTTTAAAGGAGTTTCACCTTAAGTTGACACCAATAACATTTGTGCGTCCCTACTAATCACCGTATTGTACTGAACTAAAAATAATTTTTTGTATATTTTATAACTATTTATTTTGGTTAAACTCTGTAATTAAACGTAAAAAAATATCAAAACATTCTTCATCTTTTTATTGATAATCAGCGGTAACTTTACCCAATCAGGTCTCCTCGTTTCTTAAACTGGGTTTGTACGCTCAGATACCAAAGACGGCTAACAATGCAAGTAAGCATCTGTATTGCCAAAAAGCCTGTGGTCAAGAAAGCCCAAGCCTAAAAACGACAGTAGTTTAAAACTTAACTTCCAAACTGACAGAGACTTGAAAACAATGAAAATGACTTTTCAGAAACTTGTAATTGGTACCTCAATGGCTATTGGTGTCAGCGCTCTTGCCACTGCCCCTGCACACGCTACATCCTTTGACTTCAATAATACAGGAGAAATTAACACTTACACTGGTGGCTCAAATGGTACCTTCATTAAAGGGAATGTAAAAGGTGGTACTAAATCTGCCATCAAAGCTTTGACAGATAACGACCCCAGTTCTAACGTCGAGCTTTGGTATAGTAGCGAAAACCCAGGTTCTAATGTTGGCTTCACCGCCACAAAAGGAACCTATAAAGCCACCGTTAGCAGTGTCACTGCTAATGACTGGAATAGTTTTGGTTCGCAATGGCTAGGCGATTTATTGAGTAGCTATACACCATTTCAATCAGTTTGGAACGGGTTTTCAGCCGACAGCAAATCACTAGTAACTAGTTATTTTCCTTCCTTGGGAATGGGAGATCCTAACATTGGTGGTTTCCAATTCGGTCAAAATGGCGGTGTGGAACTGAAGTTGGTTGGTCACTTAGATGTAAAGACTAAACTTGCAACAACTATTTCTACTAAGATTGATGAAAAGTGGAATGCAATTAAATCACAGTTTCCTCAACAAACAACTCAACCAACCCTTTCACAACTTGAAAGTTCAATTCCACAACTACAAACACAGCTGAACGCAATTCCCGGACAAATTACCACACTGCAAACAAAACTGGATGCAATTCCCGGACAAATTGCACCACTGCAAACAAAACTGGATGCAATTCCCGGACAAATTGCACCACTGCAAACAAAACTGGATGCAATTCCCGGACAAATTGCACCACTGCAAA
>CAXUOL010000732.1:0-2396 GCA_964252435.1 uncultured Nostoc sp. | reverse complement strand
CAAAACTCAACTGACGGGTCAAATCTCTCAACTCAATACCACTAAAACTCAACTGTCGGGTCAAATTACTGACTTGAATACTTTCAAAAATCAGACACTGCCAGGTCAAATTTCTCAACTGAATACTCTCAAAAATCAGTTACCTGGTCAAATCTCTCAACTCACATCATTTAAAGATGTACTGACTCTGCAAGCTGCATTAAATGGATATCAAGGTGAAATTGCGGCTAGTGAAATTGCTAAAGTAGTTACTGGTGGTCAAACTTACTATGCCTATAGCTTTAACCCCACTGCATCCGGTATTACTGCTTCTGATGATGGTGTATCCTACAGTGGAATTTATACTTGGACGACACCTAAGTATGTCTCAGCACCAGAACCATCAGTAGTATTTGGTATTTTAGGTGTTGCTGGTATCTTTGTTACACAACGCAAGTTAAAAAAAGTCTCTGGTTGAAACCCCGGTTTCCATTCCAAAAAATAAGTAAGGGAGCTGTTAGCTCCCTTTTTTGATGAATAATTCCTTGCAGCTATAAGAAATTTAATCTTCTAGGTTATACTATTTCTAAAAACACTTGTTACAAATAAATCGGTTGCAAAAGTTTATACCATTTCAGTAAATGCTTGATACAAATGATTTGTCTCTAACTCTTTCCCCCTGCCCCCTACTGCCTATTTGTATCAACCTTAAAGTGAAATGGTATTACATCTGTATGCCTCTACCAACTTGATTTGTTTTTAATATGGATTATGTACAATGGTATTACTTACACTCACATATTTAGGAAGGGCAATTACCATAATATTACTTAAGTAGTTTTACTTAAAATTTTTAGGCAATTAAATTTGTAAAAACAGATGTTAACTGAATATTCTAAATTATAAAAAATTCGTAAAAAAGCTTAATTTTTGATTTTATTATATTTAATGATACTATTATTTTAGTATTGTAGTGTAGCTAAATTTAATTGATTCATATCTTTGATTAGATTGCACAAGTACAATTTCTATTTTTTTTTCACTGTTTAAATGCACTACTGTTTTAGTTTATGGTAATAATTGTTGGCTTTTAATTAAGATAATCAGATAATAGGTAGTAATGACAGTACAATTACTCAATATAAATCAGCCATTGCAGTCACACAAAGTTAGACGAATTTTACTAGTTGAAGACCATTACCTCAATCGGATGTTACTTAGTGACTATCTAAGTTACTGTGGGTATGAAGTGCAAAGTTTATCAGAAGGCTCTGCTTTTTTCTCAACCATAGAGAAATTTGAGCCAGATTTAATGTTATTGGACTTGAAATTGCCAGATATTGACGGTTATTCACTCTTAAAACAAGTCCAGCAAAAACCTGATTTGTCAAAAATACCTATCATTGTGGTTTCAGCCTTTGCTTTTAAAGCAGATCAAGAACTAGCTCTGAGTTTAGGCGCATGTAATTATTTTGTCAAACCTTTAAAACTCAAGGATCTCACCCTTGCAATTGAAGAACAATTTACTTATCGCCATAAATAAACTTTTTTGCTGGGCGTGTATTTATTCTGCTTTTTGGTCAGTAATAAACTCTTCAACGCACTCGCTAAGAGTTTGTACAGAACTACCAATTGTTGAAATTTTCTGTTGTACTTGCGCTAATAACAAAACTGCTGTTTGCAGTTCATTGAGAGTTTCAGCCATAGCCTCACGATACTGGATTTCAAAATCTTGTAAATTCATAATTTAGCTCTCGTCTGAAATCATCATAATAAATATATTCTCAATCATAATCGTAAACTTAACTGACTAAATCCGTTAATTCGCTTAATATTATAAGTTCAATAAACAAACATAAATAGTATCAATAAATAAAATTTTTATGTGATATTCATATAAATAATATATTTATATATTATTTATTAATAAAAAATCTAAGTTAATCCAAAAATATTATTATCTAATCTCAAATATAAAGTTTCAGATAATAAAGTATTATCAATTTAAAAATATTAATTATAAATTCAAAAAGCAAAGTTTTTATTCTGACAGTAGCAGCCAATGACTAAGGTTACAGCTAGACAAACTCTTGTCAGCTCCAAAGTCTAATGCTTGCAGTAAGTTTTCTGACGAGCCTCTAGCTTAGAAGCCGAATAAGTAACTACAGCAGCAGACTTCTCTTTGTGCAGACTAAAAGCCTACCTGAATTGATGCTGTTAGCGGATAGCTAGGGCTTGATCGGTGCTGAGTTAGGAGTTATTATTCTCCCCCAGCTCCTCTTTCATCTGTTCTGGTATATGCCACTCATGGCTGCTACTTTATGTTTACTTGATAAATAATTTATTAAATCGGCACGAAAAAATAATTTTTCTTAAAATAGAGAAAGATTACTTAATTTTGGTTGTGACAATATCTA
>CAXUOL010000731.1:0-3826 GCA_964252435.1 uncultured Nostoc sp. | reverse complement strand
AATCAGCCGTTCTTCATACAATCTCAGAGTTTGATGATCTTGCTCATTTAACCCGTATAAAGCAGGCTCATTTTCGTAAGTATAGCTATCACGGGCGTAAGTAGGAGTTGTACCTAATGGTGTTACAGGCGATCCTAAAGGATCTAATCCTGCTAAAGGGTCTAATGGTGTTACAGCTTCTACAGGAAGGTTGTAGTCTGTGGGTTGGCGATATACACCACGCACCCGTTCTTCATAATCGTAATCAAGGGTTTGACGTTCATTGAACTCAGGCAAATCTTCAGCTTGCTCTCTAGTCAAGCCAATTGTGTAAACGCGATCAACGTTATAGTCGATACGGGCGCGACCAATTGGTAGTAATACTTTTTTACCAAAAATCCAGAAGCCTAAGTCAACAACTAGATAGCGAAAATGACCTTCTTCATCAACTAAAACATCGCTAACAGTACCAACTTTTTCATCAGTTCCCTGTGTATAGACACCCAATCCCTTAATGTCATGACCATCAAAACTCTCTTGATAGCTAGGTTCAAAATCTTCTAATTTGTAAAGAACCATTATGTTTAACCTCAAATATTTTTTTGTCATCTGCTAATAACTAAACTAGACATTTATTTATTTTTGTACATCCATCTGCCGAATGAATTATTTCCAGAGTTAAATAATCGAAAGTTATAGAGATTTTTGCTTGATATGACTAACTAAAGACATGAAATTGAGAGCATCTCACTTTACTTTTGTAAAGATATGTCTAGCTTTAATACACGGGATTCATCAGATATATATATTAAGATTCTCACTGCAAAGTTTTGTATCTTTGGATCTGTATATGGGTTCTCAAAATGTAATTTTTTTTAATGTTAAGATTCCCGACTTCTTAGAAAGTCGAGAATCTTGTTATTGAATAAAAAACACAGGCAGAGATAAAAATTAACTTTGCCTGGATGATTATTTTTAGATAAATCTATCAAACAAATTTATGAACCAGCTAATTTAATAGCTTTATATGCAGTAACACCATTTTATTGCACATGTATATTCCCCGCAGTATCAACATCTAACTCTTCTCGACGAATAGTGTCTTGTGCTTCCACAGTGTCCCGTTCTACTACTTTCTTCACCCGGACTTCTTCACGCACAAATGCTTCTTTATGTATCTCAGGCGTTTCTTCATACACTTCTATGCGTGCTACTTCCCCTTCTTGAAACTGAAGTTCATTAGAATTTACAACCTTTCTTGCTTCTGTTGGCGTAACTCGCTCAATCAGAACTCGTTCTTTTTGAACGGGTACTGTAACACTTACAGTTTCTGTTTCAATATGCTTACCAACCGTTACTTCTCCGGTTTTGATGCGGTATTTGTTGGCAATTAATCGTTCTTCATAAAGTTTAAAAGTTTGATGAGATTGCTCATTCAACCCATATAAATCTGGATCTTCTTGGTAATTGTATGTATCACGCTCGGAAGTCACACCGCTAGTTGGAGAACGAAATAGACTACTTACCTTTTCTTCGTAATCATTATTAACGATCGCGTCTTCTGTATGATCGGGTAAACCTTCTATTTGCTGTCTGCTTAACCCATTAACATAGACGCGTCTTTCTAGATAACTAATCCGGCAAAGACCAGTTGGTAGTAAGATTTTCTTGCTAACAATATCTAAGCTGATATCAATAATTAAATACCGAAAATGACCATCATCATCGACTAAAACGTCAGCAACTGAGCCAACTCTGTCCCCTCCGTCAGTATAAAGATCCAGCACTTTCAGATCGTCTCCGCCAAAAGTATCTCGATAATTTGGATCAAAATGTTCAAGTTTATGAAGAGGCATACGCTGTTCCTAAGTTGTTTATAAGGTTTATTTACGAGTGTAAAAAATATTGAGCTAAGTATCCTCCTGCTGGCGACTGAGTTCAATGGAGATATTTGAGGTTGTTTGAAAAGTCTAATTTATTACTTGCCCTGGCACAGGTGCGGCTACACGAGACAAAACCCACCTTTTCTTGCGGAAAGCTACGCGAACGTGGGTTCAAAAAGCTTGATTTTCCGTTAGTCCGCGCAGGCGGACTTCTCTTCTCCTGTCGGAGACGCTGCGCGAACGTTTGTGTAGTAGCGAATTATATTCGCATATTGTTAAAAAAATACTCAAGTGAAACAGTCCTGCGTTTTAAGGGGATTGGGCGATCTCGTCTGCGTAAGTCCTAATTAAGAGCCAATACTGAAACAATGGGAATAGACACTACAGAACCATACAGATTATGAGTGAACTTCCAAATACTCTTGAAGATGCGATCGCCCAATCTCGTGTAGCCGTCCAAGCTGCCCTTGCAGATGGCTGTAATCGTATACAAGTTGAGTTCCTGTTCCCAGAACTGAAGTTTATGCCGGTGGCGGAACAATTTCTGCCAGCGTTTACAGATTATGATTCCCGTTTGAAGATTTTTTTTGCTGACGCTGGGGCTGCGGCCCTAGCCCGTCGTGATTGGGCAGATGCACCATTTCAAATTTTGGATATTGGTACGGGTAGGGCTGCTTCCTTGCAGACAAAAATTCAGCCGGAAGATGAAATTTTCTTATTTATCGCCCCGACATCCGTAGAAGTGCCGCAGTTAGAAAAGTTGTGTGAAGTAATAGGCGATCGCCCTTTAGTCTTGTTAAATCCTCGCTTAGAAGATTCTGGGGTTGTGGGCATTGGTTATACAGCCAGAAAAATCCGCGATCGTTTCATCAGTACCATTGAATCCGCCTATTACGTGCGCCCCATAGACGATCAAAGTGCCCTATATCGCTGCTACCCAGGACAGTGGGAAGTTTGGCTGGAAACCAACGGCGAATATCAAAGAATTGCCGAATTACCCACAAAACCATCTGGTGATGATTTGGATCTCATTGTTTTAAAAGGACAACCGCAAACAACAGACGCAACACCTGCGAAAAAGCCCAATGTATTTAAGAGTTTGCAACGATTTTTAAAAGCATTGAGTAGTTAGGTAAAAGCAGAGGTAGCAGGAGGAAACTTAATCGCCTGCTGCCTCCTCGGTAAGTTTTCTATTGATATACCTTTTGTCAACGGTGCAACACAGGTAGAGCGAATGATCTAAAGTATGATCGGAGTGCTTCGCTAGAAAACTCTTAAATAGCTATGACACTTAGAAAACCTTGAAGCTGAAGTTTTCGCACTTCCAAAAGACTCTCAAGCGGCACTACTGGCTTGACTCCTTGAACATTTGGGTAAAAGTGGCGAAATTGATCGAGAAGTTGCATCCATACACAATATCAAATTAATGTCCAAAATGACATGGTTATGTAGAGTCCCAGGGACTGTGAAATCAGCACAATTATTAGTAGCAAATACTGCAGAATCAGAATTTGTTAAAAGTGAGTTATCAGGATATTCATTTGGAGTTAAAAATATCACTTATGGGGGAATAGAACAAAGATGGTTAGTAGTACAGAGCCAAGCCAGAAAAAAATCAGATTTAGAGAAGCTAGTTAAAAAAATCACGAAAGCTGAAGAGAAAAATAAAATTGATTTAAAAAAGTTGTCTCAAGAAAGATTTGCCTGTGAAGCTGATGCAATTAAGGTAACTGCTCAATAATCCGGGGTAAATCGCTCAGTGACAAGGCTCAAATGGCGTAAACTCGTTCCTGAACTGGTAGTTCGCCCCGATTTATTGAGCGGATAGTAATGATGGATGAGCAGAACAATCAAAATTATCGTTCACAAAGTCGTTACTGACCGTCCCGCACGCAGGGAACCACGAGTTCAAAAACGCCGCCCCAAAGCTTACCCCTTCATGACAAAACCTCGACAAGAATTAC
>CAXUOL010000730.1:0-3843 GCA_964252435.1 uncultured Nostoc sp. | reverse complement strand
TGATTAGATACTGAGTTCAGAATTCAGGAGTCATTAATCAGTGGAAGGTTGAGCCAGCAAAAGAGAATGGGGAGATGAGGGAAAGCAGAGAAAGCAGGGGAGTGGAGTTCAAAGACTCATTCACGAGTATCAAAGACTCGTCCGCGAGTATTAAAGACTCATTCGCGAGTATCAAATACTCATCCCCGATTCCCCATGCCCCATGCCTAAGTATTACGCAGTCACCGCTTCACGTCGGTTGTACTCAGAAGCATCTCCTTTGATCGCCTCACTTTGTTTACCATCAATGCCGACTGGGAGATCGCCGACAATTGTGACTCGTTGAACGTGGCGGGGCTGGTTGCCGTAATCTGCGATCGCATAATGTTGAGTAGCCCGATTGTCCCAAAAGGCTACGTCACCAACTTGCCAACGCCACCTGACTGTGTTCTCAGGACGTGTGATATATGCTTGCAACAGCCGCAGAATGTCATCTGATTCAGTTGTTGATAAGCCACGGAACTGGCGAACAAATCCGCCAATGAATAGCCCACGCTCTCCAGATTCGGGATGAATACGTACAACTGGGTGTAGAGTCTCATATACAGTCGAGGTAAAGACAGCCCGGTAAGCCTTGGTATCTTCAGATAGGTCGAATCCAGTTGCATAGTCGTAGGCGTTGCTGTGTACTGCCCAAAGTTGGTCTGCAAGATTACGCAGATGGGTAGGTAAATCTTGGTATGCAGTTACTGAGTTTGCCCAGATTGTATCGCCGCCGGTTGGGGGAATGTCAAGCGATCGTAAAATAGAGCCGAGAGGAGGACGGTCTACAAATGTTACATCAGTATGCCAGCTATTGGCGCGGGAAGTGGTGCGCCCATAATTCAGGTCTAAGACTTCTGGATTTTCTGGCAGCGATGGTACAGTTGGGTGGGCTGTAGTGACTTCACCAAAACGACGAGCGAAGGCTACCTGTCCATCAGCATCGAGTTGTTGCTGACCACGGAAAAAGATCACTTTGTACTTGACTAAAGTCTTGCGAATATCGCTGATGATGTCATCACTGAGGTTAGAACTCAGATTAACACCAATGATTTCAGCACCGATACGTCCTGCAACTGGTTTGATATCAAAGTATTGAGAACCCATGTTTTTATCTCCAAGAAGTTTATATTTTTACAAATGTAGAGACGCGATTCATCAGACGCGATGAATCGCGTCTCTACTGTTAAACACTAGGGGTAGATCCGCCATCAACGATAATCTCTGTTCCTGTAATCGATGCAGCAAGATCAGACACCAAAAATAGCGCCAGCGCGGCAATTTCTTCTGGCTGGGCGATTCTTTTTAAAGGAATACTTTGGATATTTTGTGCCTTTACTTGCTCGACTGTGATGCCTTGTGCTTGGGCATTTTGCCGAGCTAAAGTCTCAGCACGCTCAGTAGCTGTAGCACCAGGGGAGATAGCGTTAATGCGAATCTTGTACTCGGCTAGCTCTTTAGAAACGCCCTTTGTGAAATTCAGCAAAGCAGCATTGCTTGTACCACCAGCTAGGAAGTTAGGGCGAGGTGTACGTCCAGCACCACCAACTATATTGACAATCCGCCCATCACCGCGACTTTTTTGATGGGGAACGACGGCTCTAACTAAGCGGATATAGCCCAATAATTTTAAGTTCCAAGCATCCAAAAATAAATCATCAGTTGATTCTAGGAAAGATCCAGCACGGGCTGATCCGGCATTGTTAATTAAGATATCAATCTGATTAAATTGGGCCAATGTTGTAGAGACAACTTTCTCAACATCCTCTGCTTTAGTCAAATCAGCGCTGATAGCAATAACTTTCGCCCCTGGTGTGGGTAGGGACTGGATGTCAGCTATAGCCCGATCTAAGCGTTCTTGATTGCGGGCTGCGTAGGCGTAGCCCGTCGCAGACATCGCAACATTCACACCCTCACTATAAAGTGCTTTGGCAGTAGCTAAACCAATTCCCGCACTTCCTCCTGTAACGATCGCTGTTTTACCTGATAGTTTTAGTTCTAAGCTCATACAAACTTACCTTCAAAAATGTAATTTATTTGCGAACCAATAATATTGCTGATTGAGAGCCTGTATTGTGGATATCTAAGATGGCTTGATTTTCCTCAGATGTACAACCTAGAAGTATCTTGATTTCTGTATCTCGCTTTTCCAAATCAACACTACAAATGACGGCAGTTACTGTTTGACTAGACAAGCTACCTATCCAGACATCAATATCAGATCCATCTCCAGAGCGAGTGTCTTGTAAATATCCATAGTCCAGTGGATAAACAAAAGATGGATAACGTGGATGTGATGTCCCTTTTGGGCGATCTATCTTGAGATTGCTAGCGGCTACAAGCCGATCTAGTTTGAACCAGAAGTCAGCATAATTCGTAATTGCTAATTCGTAATTCGTAATTATCACCCCACAGATAAATCTGTTTGATTGCAACAAAGAAGAATATTAGTCTTTCTTCATAAATGAGTACATGACAAGAGAATTAATTACGAATTACGAACTACGAATTACGAATTATTCGGTAATACTCAATTTGAAAGATGCAACACAGCTTTACCAGGAAAACGCCTGTCGAGTAGTTGTTGTGCTACATCAGCTATTTGTGTCCAAGAAGCTTCTAAGTCAATGTGAGGATGTAACTCACCTGCTTCTACTAGACTCAAAAGCCGTTTTAGACCGACTGCTGCTGATTCAAATCTCAATTCATCAAATAGACGTAAACCATACAGGCTCACGCTACCACTCCCAAAAAATTGAGCTGCGTTGAATGTCACTTCAGCTCCCCCAGATACTCCATACAGCACAGTTTTTCCATCCTGTGCCAGTAAGCCAAGAGCTACCCCTAAAGTCTTGCCACCTACTGACTCTACAATTAGATCGTAGGGCCCATAGTCGCTGGCGGGTGAGAGGTCTTCGCCAATCACCACCGACTGCGCCCCTGCTTCTCTAACTAGAGTTTCATAGCCAGCTTGACGAATATGTGCAACAACTTGCGCTCCTGACAGTTGCGCCAATTGGATAGCGAAGTAACCAACGCCTCCTGATGCACCTGTAACCAGAACTGTCCGACCCAAAAGTGAACCACCTTTTAACACCGCATGATACGCAGTTAAACCTGCTACAGGCAGTGTGGCAGCTTGAGCAAAAGATACCGATGGCGGCACTTCTGCTAAGGCGTTAGTAGGAACAGACACGAGTTCTGCCCAAGCACCGGCACGGCGCAAGCCAACTACACGCGCCCCTTGAGGAAGCCCCGAACCATCGGCGGCGGGAATTTCCACTACACCTGCCAAGTCCCAACCAGGCTGCCAACCAGCCTCAGCAGTGGTTGAACGTTTTATCTCTCCCCGATTGAGGGAAATTGCCGCTACCCGCACTAGAGCTTCATCTGGGGCAGGCTTTGGTGCAGTCACTTCACTCAGTGCCAAACGCCCTGGCACGTTGGGATCAACAATCACAGCACGTATTTTGCTCATAAGGTTGCCCTGGCTTAGAGATTAATTTCTAGTTTGTTGGTTCGCAATCTTATACCTGCAATAAATAATCTCGATAGATTAGCTATTTATTCTTAACTTCAAATCTTTGCAACTAGGTTAACGAAATTTGCAAACAACGGCATCTTGATAAATTTACAGTACTTTTTTGTTTGTAAAAAGAAAACTATCACAGACAGCTAGAAGAATCAAGCACCTTGTGAATAAATTTGCTGTTGATACTTCTTACACTTGTAGTCAAGCCGAGTGGCTTTTGTATCGTTCGTCGCTCTTTTTATCGAAATAGAATTCAGGAGTCAGGAGCCAGAATACAGGAAAGGTATTCT
>CAXUOL010000729.1:0-3844 GCA_964252435.1 uncultured Nostoc sp. | reverse complement strand
CATTTTTAGAATCAGTCAGAAATTTTTTAGAACCGTCAGATTTGTTTATTATTTTACTCAAAGGATTTATTTTTGGAGTGCTGGTTGCTGTCATTGGCTGTAGTTGGGGTTTAACTACTAAAGGGGGAGCAAAGGAAGTAGGAGAATCGGCAACAAAAGCAGTTGTTACTAGTTGGGTATCCATTTTTATTATGGATTTTTTCCTCTCTTTACTGCTGTTTGATCAGCCTGCATTTTGAACCCAAGTAAATAGTAAACAAGATTCTCGACTTTTTAAGAAGTTGGGAATTTGAACTACAAAGGAAGTTGTGGTTCAGGAGGCAGGAGGCTCAGTTGGAACCCACCCTTACTCATAGTGGGATTGATCTTGGACGCTTTATACTTCTCTGCGAGACGCTGCGCGTCTGGTGTATAATTCTTTCTTTAAACTGGGCTTTAAAAGAAAGAAACTTTAGTTTTAATTGATACTCTTAACCTCCTGACTTGAAAGTGGGTTTAGGGGTGTAAGGGTGTGGGGTGTAGGGGAAAGCCAGATTTTCATGCAAGGCTTTTGAAATTTTTTCATCGGGGCTGCCTCCTAACTCCTGGCTTTTTGTAAGCAATACTTGTTATGAAGCGTTGGCGCAGGCATCGCTAGCTTTTTCGGATATACCTCATCATGTTAGCGGAATTTGGGAATATATGAACTTGTAGATTAGCGCACCTAAAGCTAAACCTCCCAATGAAAAGATAGAGGCAGTTGAAAAAGCTAGGCCTTCTTTAAGACCTGCTCTTTGAAAGTCTATCCTGACTAATATAGTCGCTGAAATGATCAGTAAAGTATCAAGAAATACCCGAAACCAGGCAATCATGATAAAGAATAAAAAAGCTGCTAAGACGGCAACGCCGAAAGCCCTGGTATTTGATTGAAGAAAAAGACTGTAGTAAGATGTCATCTTCGACCAAGGAGCGGTCAACGTTATGATTAAAAGCAAAATAGCAACTACAGTTGTCACCCACACAAATATAGGAGCACGTGTTTCTGATATTAACCAGCCCAAAGTACTGTAACTCAACAGTACTAGTGCCAGGGACACCCAAGGAACTCTTTTCAAAATTGACATGGGTTTATATTTCTACTACAGGGTTAAGGTCTTATCACATAAAGTTAAGTGTAGTAACTCAAGACTTTATTTTGCTTGAGGATTTGCTCAGTTTATGATGATTGTCCTTTCTTAAAGATATCCCAGTATCAAAGGAGTTTTTGACGATACGGGTATCAGTGAGACAAGAAACCAGAAGTTCTTACAGATAAAATTATGTAAATTTTGAATATATGGCTTAAACTAGTAAGTTTAGCATCATATTTTTATAGCTTCAATCAATAGACTTTTATGCTATTCACAAGAAAGCTAAACAAGTTTGTCGAAAATTGCGGTACAAAGTAGTTAAAGATTTGTAAACTGTTAGCAGCCGAGTAGCCGCGTGTCACATCTTGTTAAGGAATTATCATGAGACAACTTATTATTGCTGAACGCGTATGCCTCATTGGTCATATCGCGTCAAAAGCCTTTGGACTGGTAGGGATGCTACTGGTAGTACCTAATGCCGAAATAATTTTCAACTTATCGCAGGTAGGAGAAACAGCCGTACAGTTAAGTATGGCTGGCGGCGGTGTAGTTGATATCATCTTAGGGGCAGTAGCTGTCTCTATTTATGCCTACCGGACATTGGGGCTAGGAACTTGGCTAGCATTTATGCTACCGGCTATGTTTATCTCTTTGGGAAGTGAACTACTGGGAACTAGTACAGGATTTCCATTTGGTGATTATAGCTACCTGAGTGGCTTAGGTTATAAGATTGGAGGGCTAGTTCCTTTTACAATTCCTTTGTCTTGGTTTTATGTTGGGCTGTCGTCTTACTTAATTGCAAGAATTGGTTTGAAAGTGGCTCAAAAACCCAGCTGGAGTCGCCATATTGCTGCGATAGCCGTTGGTGCTTTGCTCTTCACTTGCTGGGATTTTGCCCTTGAACCGGCTATGAGTCAAACTTCTCTGCCCTTCTGGTATTGGGAACAACCAGGAGCTTTCTTTGGAACACCTTACCAGAACTATGTAGGTTGGTTTGGTACTAGCGCCCTGTTTATGAGTGTGGCAGGATTATTGTGGAGAAATACCTCGATTAAATTAGAGCGATCGCAACTCAATCTGCCCTTAGTCGTTTATTTAACTAACTTTGCCTTCGCCGCCGGACTCAGCTTGGCCGCTGGATTTTCCATTCCTGTATTACTCGGCTTATTGCTAGGTGTGATTCCGGCTGTGGCGCTGTGGTCAAGGAGTTCAACTACACCTGCTCAAGTTACTGTTGAACCAGTAACCAAAGAAGTATCAGTAGCAAAGGTTGAAGTTGCCTTGAAATAAGTTTAGAAATTAGTGAGTGGGGAGTGGGGAGTGGGGAAATGAGGGAGCAGGGGAGCAGAGGAGAGATGAAGTTGCAGTAAGTCTTTCCCCTCTGCCCCTCTGCCCCTCTGCCTCTTGTGCCCAATGCCCCATACCCAATGACTAATGACAAATGACAAATGACAACGCTTTGATAGTGGAAAGCGCCATTTCTCTTTTATTGCTACTTATCCAAGTACCAGCAACAGCGATTCTGTTTTCGCGCCTGCTAAAGGGGCCAAGACGCCATCCTCCAATAGAACCCCAACAGCCGACACCTGAGCTTTTAGGTAGGGTTAGCATCGTTGTTCCCACACTGAATGAGGCGCTTCGCATTAGCCCTCTGTTGGCTGGTTTAAGTCAGCAAAGTTATGAAGTTCGAGAAATTATAGTTGTAGACAGCAAGTCCCGTGATGGTACGCCAGATTTAGTAAAAGCCTCACAACAAAAAGATCCGCGCTTTCGCCTGATGACAGATGATCCCCTACCCTCTGGTTGGGTGGGGCGTCCTTGGGCATTGCATAATGGTTTTCTATATAGTTCAGAGGCTAGTAAGTGGTTTCTGGGGCTGGATGCTGATATTCAACCGCATCCTGGTTTAGTTGCTGGTTTGGTGAAGATGGCCGAAGCACAAGGCTACGACTTGGTTTCTCTTTCACCCCAGTTCATCCTCAAATATCCTGGGGAGTGCTGGCTACAACCGGCTTTGTTGATGACTTTGCTTTACCGATTTGACCCAGCGGGGATCAATACAGAGCAACCAGAACGGGTAATGGCAAATGGGCAGTGTTTTTTGTGTCGTCGCTCCGTTTTAGCTGCTGTAGGTGGTTATAGCAGTGCGAGGAGTTCTTTTTGTGATGATGTCACCTTGGCACGCAATATTGCTATCCAAGGTTATAAGGTTGGTTTTTTAGATGGCGCAAAAGTATTAAAGGTACGCATGTATGAAGGGGCGATGGAGACGTGGAAAGAATGGGGGCGGAGTCTCGATCTCAAAGATGCAACTTCTCGCTCTCAGTTGTGGGGAGATTTATGGCTACTCGCATCTGTTCAAGGTCTACCCTTTTTAATTGTCCTAACTTTTTTGTTGATTTCTCCCACACTCTCATATTCGCCCACTCCCCCACTCCTGCTGCTGGGACTGAATTTATTCCTATTGGTGATTCGCTTTGCGATGCTAATAGCGATCGCACCTTCCTATGATCGCACAAACGCTAAAGGCAGCTGGTTATTCTGGCTTTCCCCTTTGGCCGATCCCTTAGCTGTGCTACGAATTTTCTTATCTGCATTCCGCACCCCGCGCGAGTGGCGAGGACGCAAGTATAGTGCTGAGTTGTGAGTTAGGAGTTAGGAGTTAGGAGTTAGGAGTTAGGAGTTATGAGTTATGAGTTATGAGTTATGAGTTATGAGTTATGAGTTATGAGTTA
>CAXUOL010000728.1:2252-3852 GCA_964252435.1 uncultured Nostoc sp. | reverse complement strand
AATTACCTGTGGCTAATCAAGAAGACAACGCCCAATCTCTGGCGCGAACCCCTTTATATCAATTGGGTGTAGAACTCAAAGCACGACTTACCAGCTTTGGCGGCTGGGAAATGCCTGTGCAATTTAGTGGAATTAGCCGCGAACACGAGGCTGTAAGAAATACAGCCGGAATGTTCGATATTTCCCACATGGGCAAATTTACCCTCCAAGGTAAAAACCTGATTTCCCAACTCCAGCCGCTAGTACCTTCCGATTTGAGTCGTTTGCAAGCTGGTCAAGCACAATACACCGTATTGTTAAATCCCCAAGCGGGAATTATTGACGACATCATTGTTTATTATCAAGGTGAAGACACCAGTGGTACACAAAAGGCATTCATCATAGTCAATGCGGCAACCTCTGGCAAAGATAAAGCATGGCTATTGCAACACCTTGACCTAAATAAGTTGCAATTCCAAGACCTTTCACCAGATAAAGTCTTAATTGCCGTGCAAGGGCCAAAAGCAATTAAATATCTCCAGCCATTAGTGCAAGAAGACTTACAACCAATTAAAGCCTTCGGACATTTAGAAGCAACTCTACTAGGTAAACCTGCCTTCCTAGCCCGCACAGGTTACACCGGAGAAGATGGCTTTGAGGTGATGGTAGACCCGGATGTGGGAGTAGAATTGTGGCAAACTCTCCATAAAGCTGGTGTTATCCCCTGTGGACTAGGTGCGAGAGACACTCTGCGCCTAGAAGCGGCGATGGCACTTTACGGACAAGATATCGATGACATCACCACACCCTTAGAAGCAGGTTTGGGGTGGCTAGTTCATTTAGATACTAAAGGCAATTTTATTGGTCGGGAAGTTTTAGCACGACAAAAAGCCGCTGGAGTGCAGCGCCGATTGGTAGGTTTGCAAACCCAAGGACGTAACATTGCCCGTCACGGCTATCAAGTGTTATCCGCAGGTAAAGCTGTGGGAGAAATTACTAGTGGCACCCTGTCACCCACACTTGGTTATCCCATTGCCTTAGCTTACATTTCCGCCCAGCTAGCAACTGTCGGTCAGCAGCTAGAAGTCGAAATTCGTGGCAAAGCTTATCCAGCAGTTGTAGTTAAACGTCCCTTTTATCGGTCAAAAAATCGTGTTACCAACTGATAAGCGCCGAGGTTTTTGAGGAATAATGTGTTGTGAGTTATTCAACTGCACTAAGGTTCATTACCAAATATGACTTGGATGACTGTTAGGGAAATAATTTTTTTGATAAGGGAGAGGAAGTGATATGTCTTTTGAATATCCTCAAGATTTCAGATACCTGGATTCTCATGAATATGTGCGAATCGATGGTGAAATTGCCACCATTGGCATTACTGAGTTTGCCGTACATGAATTGGGTGATATCGTCTTTTTGGAACTGCCAGAAATTGGCGACGCTCTTACTAGGGGAGAAAACTTTGGCACAATTGAATCAGTGAAAGCCGTTGAAGAACTGAATTCACCAGTAACAGGCACTGTTATAGAACGCAACGAAGCCTTAATTAGTTCTCCTGAAGAAGTGTCAGAAGACCCCTACGGGGAAGGGTGGTTTTTGAAAGTGCGCGTCAATGACCCTG
>CAXUOL010000728.1:0-2152 GCA_964252435.1 uncultured Nostoc sp. | reverse complement strand
ACGAAAAAAGTCAAAAGTTAAGTAGTTTTGTGCCAAGACACATTGGCCCTAACTCTGATGACATTCAGCTTATGCTTAAGGTTTTGGGGTTTCCCAGCTTGGATGCCCTAATCGACCAAACAGTTCCACAGGCAATTCGGCTGAAGCAACCGCTAAAGTTACCAAAAGCAGAAAGTGAGTATGCAGCACTAGCATCATTAAAAAAAGTTGCTGCCAAAAATCAGGTTTTCCGTTCATACATTGGTATGGGCTATTACGACAGTATTACCCCACCTGTAATTGGGCGTAACATTCTAGAAAACCCCGGTTGGTATACTGCCTACACTCCTTATCAGCCAGAAATTGCCCAAGGGCGACTAGAAGCGCTGCTGAATTTTCAAACCCTGATTATTGACCTCACAGGTTTAGAAATTGCCAATGCTTCGTTACTTGATGAAGCCACAGCCGCTGCTGAAGCGATGAGTCTAAGCTATGGTGTTTGTAAAAATCAGGCAAATGCCTATTTTGTCTCTGGTGACTGTCATCCCCAAACCATTGACGTGTTGCAAACACGCGCTCAACCATTAGGGATTAAGATTATTGTCGGCGATCATCAAACATTTGATTTCGCTCAACCAATTTTTGGAGCTATTCTGCAATACCCTGCAAGTGATGGCACTATTTACGACTACCGCGCTTTTATAGAAAAAGCCCATGCTAAGGGTGCATTGGTGACGGTAGCAGCAGATCCTTTAAGTTTAACTTTGCTGACCCCTCCTGGGGAATTTGGCGCTGATATTGCTGTAGGAAGCACTCAGCGGTTCGGTATTCCTTTGGGGTTTGGGGGGCCTCATGCGGCATACTTTGCGACCAAGGAAGAGTATAAACGGCTGGTTCCAGGGCGAATTGTAGGAGTATCAAAAGATGCCCAAGGTAAGCCTGCATTACGTCTCGCCTTGCAAACCCGCGAACAGCACATCCGCCGCGAAAAAGCTACTAGTAATATTTGTACTGCACAGGTATTGCTGGCGGTGATGGCAAGTATGTACGCGGTCTATCATGGGCCTACTGGACTGAAGCAAATTGCCGAAAATATCCATTCTTTGACGGTGTTATTGGCTGAAGGGCTGAAGCGTTTGGGTTACAGCATCAGTTCTAAAGATTTCTTTGATACGCTGCGAGTAGAACTGGGAAGACGCAATTTAAAAGATATTCTGGCAGTTAGCGAACAACTTCAAATTAACCTACGGGTTTTTGATGCAACTACTGTTGGTATATCTCTGGATGAAACAACTACGCCAGAAGATTTAATCGACCTCTGGCATATTTTCGCTGGTACAGATGATTTACCCTTCACTTTAGAAGACTTAACTTCTGACTCATCCTCACATCTTCCTCTCTCCCGTACAAGTACATATCTCACTCACCCAGTTTTTAATCGCTATCACTCAGAAACTGAGTTGTTGCGCTATCTGCACAAGCTAGAAAGCAAGGACTTGTCGCTAACGACATCGATGATTCCCTTGGGTTCTTGCACAATGAAGTTGAATGCGACAGCTGAGATGATTCCGGTAAGTTGGGAGGAATTTGGCAAGATTCATCCATTTGCCCCAGCGTCGCAAACACAAGGTTATCAAATCCTGTTTGAGCGACTTGAGGCATGGTTAGCTGAAATTACTGGTTTTGCGGGAATTTCTCTACAACCAAATGCTGGTTCTCAGGGCGAATATGCTGGACTTTTAGTAATTCGTCAATATCACGAAAATCGGGGTGAAGCACACCGTAACGTTTGTTTGATTCCCACTTCTGCACACGGGACAAACCCAGCAAGTGCGGTGATGTGTGGGATGAAGGTGGTGGCTGTTGCTTGTGACTCACAAGGTAATATTGACGTTGATGACTTGAAGGCTAAGGCAGAAAAACACAGCAATGAATTAGCCGCCTTAATGGTGACATATCCCTCAACTCACGGTGTCTTTGAGGAGCCAATTCAGGAAATCTGCGCTGTTGTCCATAGTCACGGTGGACAAGTTTACATGGATGGGGCAAATATGAACGCCCAAGTGGGAATTTGCCGTCCTGGGGATATTGGCGCGGATGTCTGTCACTTGAATCTGCACAAAACCTTCTGTATTCCTCATGGTGGCGGTGGCCCTGGTATGGGACCCATTGG
>CAXUOL010000727.1:0-3853 GCA_964252435.1 uncultured Nostoc sp. | reverse complement strand
AATCAGATTATCCGTGAAAAACTCTACAGTCAGATTCAATCAGTCTAACTGTAGAGAAAAATCGATTCCACAAAAGATTATCATACACTCTACTTCAATACTAATCAGATGGAAACAAATTTGATTAAAGTGTATGATGCGACACTGTTAAACTCCTCAAAAGTTTACCAAATCAACGGTACGCTTTCCCGATATTCAGGTGATGAAGGTACTATACAACATCCACAGTATTTATTTGTACCTCTGCCAAATCAAAGGAAAAAAGTCAGCTTTCGACTAAACCGAAACAAACTCATGACTCGCTGTTATGAAGTCGAAGGTATGACTTATAACAAGCCTGTGGTACAGAATAATTCGCAGCAACTTCAGCTATTTTAAGCCATGTCCATACATAAACCACCTGTCATCAAAAGACATATTAGGCTACAAAAAAACTCTCAAAAAGTAATTTATAGGGCTACTACAGACATCCACAAATTGAGAAATCATCACAAAGAAAGCTTCGCTTAATCGAAAGTGAAAAATATTGATTGAGGTGAATAATCATGGTACAAGTAATCGACAACCCTATTGCTGCAAATTTTCTAACTGATGCAGTAGTCGAGCGCCACAATTTCTCACAGTTAAATAAAACCCGTATCAGATTTCGTATTCAACTAAAAAAAAGTACAAAATCTGCCGCTCCTAAATGGGCCGATGTCTTAAAAGCTGAAGTTTCTGAAATTGAATCAGACCTCGTTAAAGTTACAAATTCCGAAGTTGGGTTACGCGGAATCAAGGTTTTTAAAAAGCTTGATGAAGCTGCTGCCCAATTGCGTCAAGAGATTGCTTCAGTTCAAGAATGGATGTCTGCGGATACTGGTGATTGGGTTTGTCCAATTGATTTAGCTCCACTTGTTTGGAATCAGTTAATCAATATCAGAGATAATATCGCCCCAGGACTGCGTAATCAATTGAAAGCTGATTACGAAGCGGGGCTTCTTGATTATCAGGAACGGATTGACCAGTTTCTCTCACTTAACACTTGGGAATTAGCGCAGGATAAGCAAGAGTCAGTTAAAGCCAACTTGTTAAGAGCATTCCCGACTCTGACCGATCTCGAAGACTATTTACAAGTCGTTATTGGTCGTCCGGTAATTATCCCTGCCCTCTCTGAACAACTCAATCAGCAACAAGCCGAGTGTCTAGACCAGATTACACGATTTATCCAACAGTATGACCAAAATCTGGAGCAAAGGCTACGGGAATCTGCTCTAGCTGGCGGTGAACAACTCGCCGCGCAGCTTCTCTCTGAACTAGCCGATTGGGAGCCAGGACGGAAGCCCGTACAGTTCAAGAAGAAAATGCAACGCCATCTGATGAAAGTTCAGGTGCTACTAGCGAATGCTGACCCGGAGGCTGGCAGTAGCTTGGAGGCGATGATGGCGCACTTGGACTCTATTGTTAATGATCCAGCGATTGAGTCTAAGAATCTGGGTTCAGATACACGCAGTCAATTGCAGCAAAAGATGGAAGAAATTCGGATCAAGTTGTTAGACGAACAGCGCAATCTCCAAGAGCTAGCAACTGGTGAGGTGGGTTTATCAAAAGCTACCGTGATGTCGTTTAAGTTCCGGTAAAAAACAGTCTTGGGCGAGGGTGAATTCGCTCAAGACTAAGTACCTTAAACGAAAAATGCAGCATATACATCTCAAAAAGAGTACCGCACTTCTTTCTACTATAGGAACAAAATTCTTATGTCACACTTCTCAACCGTTAAAACCAAATTAAGCAATCACGAGTGTTTGGTGCAAGCTCTCACGGATTTAAACCTATCACCGCAAGTTCATGAAAAAGCGCAGCTACTAAAAGGATACTACGGTGATTCTCAAGGACAAAGCGCTGAAATTATCGTATCTGGTCGCACCATAAAAGCCCATGCAGACATCGGGTTCAAATGGAATCAGTCAAGTGGTATGTACGATGTGATACACGATAGCTACGAGACAGTTCCGAAGCTGGGCAAAGACTTTTTCAGCAATAAACTAATGCTGGCTTATGGACAACGGATGGTTCGCGCTAAAGCTGCCGAGTTACAAGAGCAGTTTGGTGAATGTGCGATCGCCGAAGAAACTAGCGGCACTGTGCAAACTCTACGGCTGACTTTTGCCGGACATCAGGAAGTTCAACAATTTGCACGGAGATAAATTATGGAACGCTCAATATTGATTCATTTCGACAGCGCTACAGGTGAAGTTCGTGTGGAGGCTGAGGGCTTTGAGGGCTTGAGTTGTTTATCAGCTACGCAACCGTTTGAGGAGGCACTTGGAGTTGTCAGCGAGAGCGATCGCACGTTTAAGGACGAAGCCCAAACCCAACAACTTCGGACTACCCTAAGCAGTCAAACACGTTTGCACCAGTAATCAGTCATCAGTTACCAGTCTTAACTCGGCTGGTAACTGCTAATTATAAAGGCTTCGCCATTTCATAAGTGAAATATTTGAATAATTGACATGAAACTCTCAAATCTTCTCTCCACGCTCGATTCACAAATCCCCATTGCTGCGGTTGATGTCCTGTCGCCCGATGAAGCGACGATTATTCAGTGGCTGACTACAGAAGCTAACAACAAGCTATTAAGTCCAGTTTTCTTCTGGAATCTGGGGGTATCAACCTTAGAGCAATGTCTAATCGCAGCAGATGGTGGTTTGGTGTTTAAGCCAGTTGCAGAGTACAAAAGACCTCCACAGGCTGATCCACTACTATTTGTATTCGACTACATTGCTAACTTTAGTGGGAATGGTGTATTTATCCTCGCAGATATTCACCCCTTTATTGCTAAGAACTCACCCCAATTGAGTTGGGAGATTTTAAGCAAGGTAAAAAACCTTTATCACAGGTTAAAACCCACAGATAAACGCATTGTCTTGTTGGGTCAGAACATACAATTACACGAATCTCTAGTCAGATTGATTCCTTATTGTGAAGTTCCTTTACCTAGTATTGACCAAATACTACTTCATCTCAATTCTTATTTGCGTGACCTACAACTGTCTGCTATTGAACAGGAATTGACTTTTACTGTTTCCCTGGAAAATGCTGAATTTGAAACTCTTTCTCGTGCAGCGCTGGGTTTAACCTTAGAAGAGATTAGTGATTTCCTTCGGTTAACAGTCAAAGAAAACTTAACTAATGATGGTGTCGTTGTCGGCGCTGATTTTATCCCCAAAGCCGTAGAGTACAAAACTCGGTTACTGTCTCAAATGGGTATCGAGTTGGGTAAACCTGCGATAACCCCATTCGGCGGACTCGATTTACTGCGTGAGTGGCTCAATCGGCGGCGGCGGCTATTCACGCAAGAGGCGCGTGAGCTTTCCTTGCCTCAACCAAAAGGTGTGTTGCTGGCTGGCCCACCCGGTACTGGAAAAACGTTATTGGCTAAAAACATTGCTAATATCCTTAATCTACCACTACTCCAACTAGACATTGCGTCCCTCTTGGGCAGTCTGGTCGGTGAGTCTGAGGGAAATGTTAGACGGGCTTTAAAGACTGCCGAGGCGATCGCACCATGCGTCTTATGGGTGGACGAGATAGAAAAAGCACTTTCGGGTACTGGTGACACTAGTGGAGTCTCACAGAGGATTCTGGGCAATATCCTTACATTCATGTCTGAATCACAATGTGGTGTGTTTGTCGTGGCAACTTGCAATGACCCCTCTGCGCTGCCAAGTGAGCTAAAGAGGAAGGGAAGATTTGACGAAAATTTTTTTGTTGATCTACCCACAGAACCGGAGCGTGTACAGATTCTAGGGATTCATCTACAACGCTTTGGTATTCATCTGGAATCGGAGTACCTCGAAGCGATCGCAGCCAA
>CAXUOL010000726.1:0-3861 GCA_964252435.1 uncultured Nostoc sp. | reverse complement strand
ACCAATTCGATAAAACAAGAAATCAGAATCGAGGGTGAGAATTTGACGATACCCTGTCATTTCAGCCGTCAAAACCAACGTTGCATCTGCTAAATCCATTGGGCGATCGCGGTATTGTTCCATCAGCGCCAACAAACGGCTGTAATCACTCTCCTGAATCTCGTAAACGGTCAGCAATTTATCTAAAAGAAGCTGCCCCAACTGTTTTTGCATTTGCCAGCCGCCACGATGCAAAGCAAGATACATGGCTTCTGTCAGGCATGACCAGGTTGTGACCAGAGGCTTTGCTAAACGCATTACTGCGATTTTATAAGCATTGTGCTGAGGCTGAGTGCGTTCGCGTAGCGTGCCGTAGGCAATCAACTAAACACAATAAGACTCCTGCATCGCACAGGATCATAGCTCTAGCCCTTGTTGCCGATATTTGTTGAGTAGGAGTTGCTGATAGTTGCTGACTGGTTCAGGTGGAGATACCTCTAGGGAATCCACAGCCTCAAACCATTGTAACCATTTTCCCACAAGCGCTTCATCAGGCTGACTGTCAGCAATTTTAACTTGATGTTTGTGGATAACAAAATCAATGAAATCGGTCACTTCTTGCAGGAGTGGTTCGGAAAGTTGCTGCAATTTTGCGATCGCAGTTTCACGAATAGTCATGAGAATAATCCTTTTTCAATCCTCTTCATTTTTACTCAAAAATTTGACTAAATGTACGGCAATGGCGATCGCTTTCTGTAAGAATGCCTACTGGTTAGGTTCGTTTGTTCATTTTGTACGATATCGCTCAAGATATTTACCTCTAACTCCCCCTTCCATTTGAGCGAAGTCGTACTTAGGACGTAATTCATCTTCCATTTCGTTTTCAACTTCCTTCTTCATAGAACTTAAATCTATACACACCACCTTCGCTTAAATGTATTATAAGCCTGTGCCAATCTCATATAGGTGCTTTTGTTAAACCCAGCAGAGTTTCACAAAAATCTGATTTACTGCAATTTGTTAGTCCCGTTCTTAAATATTTAATTGAGAATTCCTTAAAGCCTGGGCGCTCATTTAAGAAAATACGATGGAAAGTAGCCTGATCGCCACAGAGAACATAATCTTCTATGCCACCCTGACCAACATAGTTAATCCAACGTGCTTGAAACCTTACTTCTAAGAAATATAGTGTTGAGTATTGCTTCCACTCGGAATTAAGATTATTCTCATATTCGTATAAAGCATCTTTCCAAGTACCACTGGAAATTATAAATGTTGGAGAATGATATTTAATAGCATTTTCAGCCATGTGAATTTTTTGAAGACTGAAGTAGAATCCTGCCGTTCGATCTGAAGACTTTGGTACATAGTATTCACCTAACTTATTTAACTGGACATATATAGGGTGATAATAAGTGCGTTGTCTAGATGCAAATGGTGTTTTAGGCAGAGAATTTGCTGTGTGGTTATACCTTGTTTTGGAATTTTCTATTAAATAACTCTCTAGTTGAGACAGGAAAGGTACTAATTCGCATTTAGGCATTAATGGTGCTTGCCAATAGCGGACTTTGACACATTTTTTACCATATTCGTTAACAAGTTGCTCAAAAGCATTTTTTCGATGATGTCCAATAAAACGAGTTTTGAAACATCCGGCTTGACCTATATAAGCTGTAGGCTCTTGATCACTGCCTACAAAATAAATACCACCGAAGGTAGGAAGTGATTTTTTATCAATATATAAAACCCAAGGAAGTTTAGTTACATCAATACGGTTAGCAGTAGCAATAACTTGAGATGTATAAAATTTAGATTTCATTGCTAGATGTACAGTTAATTGTGAAGAATTTTAATCGGTAAATTCTATTTATAGAATGCCCAAAATTCCCTCACACATAACGTCAATGCAGTTTAGATTGCACTTCTATTTGATGCGGAATAATTTAAACAAAATGCAGTAGATAGCAAAATAAAAAGCCCGCATCTGCGGGCTTTCTAAATCAATTAAGAATTCTTACTTACCGTTTCGCCAACTTCTTCGACATCTTCCGTAGACGAATCGATTGGGGTGTAACTTCCACCAATTCATCAGGGCCAATGTATTCCAAAGCACGCTCTAGGCTCATGTCTATCGGTGCTTGCAGTTGCACTAGTTCATCGCCACCAGCAGCGCGGTGGTTGGTTAACTGCTTGGTCTTACATATATTCAGTTCCAAATCTTGCGGACGATTGTGTTCGCCTACAATCATGCCTCTGTAAACCTTTGTACCGGGAACAATAAAGAATGCTCCTCTATCTTCGGCGTTTCTCATGGCGTAGAAGGTAGAAACACCCTCTTCAAAGGAGATTAAAACGCCTTTGTTACGGGCTTCAATGTCGCCACTGAGTTGACGGTAGTCTAAGAAACTGTGGTTCATGATGCCTTCACCACGAGTCATCCGCATGAATTCACCCCGGAAACCAATCAATCCACGGGCGGGAATGACAAACTCTAGTTGAGTGCGATCGCCACTACCTGGTTGCATATCTTGCATTTCGCCTTTGCGTTGTCCCAGGCGCTCAATACAGCTACCCACAGCATCAATAGGAATGTCTAACACCAGGAGTTCGTAAGGTTCACAAGGTTGACCGTTGACTTCGCGGTAAATTACCTGTGGCTGAGATACCTGAAACTCGAAGCCTTCCCGGCGCATGGTTTCAATTAAGATACCCAAGTGGAGTTCTCCACGACCGGAAACTAGGAATTTATCGGGAGAATCAGTTTCTTCGACACGCAAAGCCACGTTGGTTTCAAGTTCGCGGAAGAGGCGATCGCGCACTTGTCTTGATGTCACCAACTTACCTTCTTGACCAGCAAAGGGTGAATCATTCACCCAGAAGGTCATTTGCAAGGTTGGTTCATCCACTTTAATTAGTGGTAAAGCTTGGGGTTCGTTAGGGTCAGTAATTGTTTCTCCAATATAAGCATCAGCGAAACCAGCTACCGCCACAATATAACCTGCGGTGGCTTCTTCCATTTCCACCCGTTTCAAGCCTTCAAAGCCCATCAACTTGGTAATTTTACCCTTGACAATAGTGCCATTTTCTGTTACTAAAGCGGCTTGTTGTCCTGAGCGGATAGTACCGTTGTGAATTCTGCCAATGACAATCCGTCCCAGATATTCTGAATAATCTAGGGTTGTGACTTGTAATTGTAGAGGCTTATTGCGATCGCCCACTGGTGATGGAACGTGTTTCAGAATCGCGTTAAACAGAGGTTGCATATCTACCGATTCTGCTTCCAAGGTTTCCTTAGCAAAACCTCCCATCCCGGAAGCGAACAGATAAGGAAAATCACACTGGTCTTCATCTGCCCCTAATTCCAAGAACAGATCCAAGACTTTATCAACTGCAATGTGGGGGTCAGCCTGACCGCGATCGATTTTGTTGATTACAACGATGGGGCGCAGCCCTTTTTCTAAAGCTTTTTTCAGAACAAAGCGTGTTTGGGGCATGGGGCCTTCATTGGCATCGACAATCAGAAGACATCCGTCAACCATGCCGAGTACCCGTTCAACTTCGCCACCAAAGTCAGCGTGTCCAGGAGTATCAACAATATTAATTAATGTTTCTTTGTAGCGAACCGCCGTATTTTTGGACAGGATAGTAATACCCCGTTCCCGTTCTAGGGCGTTGGAGTCCATAACGCAATCCGGAACGTCTTCGCCTTCGCGGAAAATGCCGGATTGTTTGAGGAGTGCGTCAACCAGCGTGGTTTTGCCGTGGTCAACGTGGGCGATAATGGCGACGTTGCGAATTGGGAGCGTCATAGAAGCTTTTGGTGAACTCTAGAGGGTGTTTATAAGATTTACATTTGAATGCTAGGCTGTTTTAACAGAATTG
>CAXUOL010000725.1:0-3881 GCA_964252435.1 uncultured Nostoc sp. | reverse complement strand
GGGTTGGGGAGGGGTGATTCAAGGATTTTTGCAAGAGGTCTAATGATAAAATACACCAATAATCAGAGTAACAATTATTGGTATTAAGATTGGAATAGCAACTAGAAGTCCCCACTTACCAAACTTAATTTCCTCACCCTCAGATTTTAGAAACGCAATCCAACCTACAACTCCCATCAAAACCCAAAGAAACCCAAAGGCAAGAAATATAACAAATACTGAATCTTTCATTTTTTTAACAAATTTTCTTAAATTGTAACTAATTACCATTAACTAACTTTGCTAAACTTGCACGAAACTGGCTAAAATCAAAAGTTTCAATAGTTTTTTGTTGTAAGTATTTTGGTTGGTAAATTACTCGATTAGAGCAATTGCCTTGCAGGATTTGAATTAGATTATCGGCAATTTCTTCAACGTTATCAGGATCGACCAAACATCCCAACTTTCCGTTAGCCAAGGGATCTATAGAACCATCTTGATTACCCGCCAATACAGGTTTACCACAAGCTAAAGCTTCTAGAAAAACAATCCCAAATCCTTCTCCTTTACTAGGCAGAGCAAAAACATCGCAGAGATTGTAATGATCGCACAATTCTTTATCTGGAACAAATCCGGCAATTGTCACACAATCTTGGAGATTTAAGTTGGTAACTAAAGCTTTAATTCGAGGTATATCATCTCCTTTCCCTGCAAGAATAAAGTGAACATTAGGGAGATGCGATCGCACTTTAACTAAAGCATACAGGATTTGGTCATAACCCTTGTATTTTGCCATGCTTCCCAGCCGCGTTACTGTTAAAATTACAGGCTGTTCATCTGTTAAACTATATCGCTTGAGTAAGTAGGTAGGTTTAGAATTTATTGGAAACTGACTGGCATCAAATGTATTAGGTAAAATAACTATCTTTTCGGAATCAATATTTGTATCTTGAAGCAAGCGCTGGCGAGTATAATGACTAACACTAATGATTTTATCTGCTTTTTCTAAAGCAAATTTTGTTGCCTTGTTTTCGATATCCCAAACTTCCAACCCATGAGCAACCACCCAGTAAGGAATTCCAGTGAAAAACTTTATAATATAACAAACAATCGCATAGTTAACATGAGTAGAAATTACTATAATGGGATGTTGAAGAATAGCTAAAATAATTATTTTTGTGGCAAATAAAATTGGTTGCAATAATTTTGGTAAATCTCCAAAATAATGAAATCTTGTTGAACTTAAAAACTGCAATTTCTCTGGTTGTTTTAAACTATACTTATCATATTTTAGAAACACATCATAATCAGCTTCAGGATATATATCTTGTAAAGCTTTCAGCAAAAATTTTGAGTAAACTTGAATACCTCCCTTGAAATCAAATATATTCGGAAATATTAAGTAAAAATGAGGTTTAGCAATCATACGTTTTTTGGCATTTTAAATAATTTCAGGTTTTAATTGCATGACAATATCTTTTCGAGAATTGATAGCTACTGCTATAAAATAAAACTCAATAGTTGTAAAAGTATAGTCTTCAGTAAAAAAATCTATAATTTGAGATACTAAAAACAGAATAATCGGAACAGTAATTAAAGGATTAGCATATTTAACTTTAAATGCTATTTTTGCTAAAAAATTAGTAAATAGTAATAATCCAGGAATTCCTTGTTCTGCTGACACATTTAAAAATATATTGTGTGCGTGATAACCTTTTTTCCCCCAAACTTTTACTCCTATCTGGTCTGGAAAAACCCCTATACCTATACCAGTAAGTGGTCTTTTAATAGTTTCATTGACAGCTGCCTGCCAGATTTGAAACCTTGACAAACCTGTTACTACAAGAGTATGAGGCTTTTTTTCGTTTGGATTTACTGAATTTGAATTTTCTAAAAATACATTAATTAATGGAAACACTTTACTATCTGCCAAACCAAGTCTCCATGTAGAAACTGGTACAGTTACAATGCATAAAAATAACAAGCTTATTAGATAAATCATTTTTCTAAAACTAATAATTTTATATATCAGCAAAAGAAATATCCCAATTAGAAAAATTAACCAACCATTTCCGCTAGCAGACAAAGCTAAGGAAATTGTAAAAATTAATTCGCTTATATATAATTCAATTTTATAAATCTTATTCTGTTTTTCTAAAATCAGGCTTAAACATAATCCAATGGCGACTATAACCCCAAACTGATTAGGGTTTTGCATAATTGAACCAATCTCAGGATAAAAGCTAGGGAACTTTAATAATTTAAAAATCCAGTTGTTGGGAAGGAAAACCTCTAAAAAACCCAAACCTGCAATTATCTGTAATAAGTACAATATGCAACGATAATAAAAAAATGGTCTTATTATGTTGTTAAAAGTTAATACTAAAAAAGCAAAAAATAATAGATAATAAGTTGAATATTTTAGACTATAAGTAATAGCAATTTTTGGAAACTCGCTCATTAATGAGGACAGCCACATCCATAAATACATTAGACTTATAGATATCAAAATTATTTGATGCTTCTTAACAACTTCTGGTATAGATTTTAAAGATAAACTAATGATTCCCAAGCTAAATGCAGGAAGTAATAAATAATGAATACCAATATTTATTCCTGGAAATTTAATTCGCCCTAAAAGTGAAGAAAATAGTATGAGCAGGAAAAATATATTAATCATAACCTTTTATTTAGAGATGTTTTTTTGATAATAGAAAACCTATATAAACCCACTTTCGTAGGTTTAGGGATAGATTTTGATATTTTTTTCAAGCTATAATCCTGAGAGGATGTTTGAAAAGTTCTTAGTAATGTATCAAAGACTTTTAGATCCTCCTAAATCCTCCAATTTATTGGGGGACTTTGATTCTGGTTCCCACCTTTTTAAGGGGAGCCAGCGCAGTCTTCTCCCAAAGGGAGAGGCTAGCGCCTTCGCGGAGCGTCTCGTAGAGAAGGGGTCTCCCCAAGTGGAGCGACTGGCGTGGGTTAGAGGGGATCAATAACTGCCTAAAATCACAGCCAACTACTTTTCAAACAACCTCTGAGCACGTAAAGAATATTATCATAATCCAGTCTTCGCCTATATCATCTTTTGAAGCTAGGATTAATTTGAGATTTTTGCACAGCTAAATATTCTGAGATAGAACCCGAAAAAGTCGCAATCTATCGCGACGAATGTAGACTATCAGATATTTTTAATTAATCATCTGCCAAATTTTGAGAATGTTCTCACCACTGCCACCACCGGCAATGGTTTGTCCATCTGGGCTAATGGCAACGGCATAAATATATCCAGAACCTGTCTCCAAAGTGCGGATTTCCTTTCCTGTCACTGGGTTCCAAAGTTTGATTGTCTTGTCACTACTACCACTTACAAGGGTGATACCATTTGAACTTCCGCTTGGCAAAAAGGCGACAGAATTAACCTTATCATGATGTCCTTTTAAGGTGTGGATTAACTTTCCTGTTTTCAGATTCCACAATTTAATTGTCTTGTCTTTACTGCCACTGGCAAGGATGACACCATCGGGAGCAAAAGCGACTGAAAGAATCGACTCTGCATTTCCGTCTAAGGTGCGGATTAACTTTCCTGTGCCCAGATTCCACAATTTAATTGTTTTATCCCAGCTACCGCTGGCAAGGGTTTTACCATCAGGACTGAAAACGACAGATGCAACACCACTGGTATGTCCCTCAAAGGTGCGGATTAACTTTCCTGTTTCCAGATTCCACAGTTTGATTTTCATATCCTTACTAGCACTGCCACTCGCAAGGGTTTTGCCATCAGGACTGAAAGCTACAGAAGTAACTCCCGCGTTATTTCCGTCTAAGGTGCGGATTACCTTTGCTGTATCCAGATTCCAAAGTTTGATAGTCTTATCATCACTGCCACTAGCAAGGCT
>CAXUOL010000724.1:0-3882 GCA_964252435.1 uncultured Nostoc sp. | reverse complement strand
GGGTTTAGCTGGAGTTGGTTAGCAGGAGCGATTTACTGGGGCTGGTTACGTTGGGAACCTTTATGGCATCTGCCGGTGGAGTTTATCGGTTTACCGTTTGCTTGCTGGTGTCTGGCGAAGAATTGGGGCAAGGTAGGTAACTGGTTTTATTTAGGTTCTTTACTCGGTACAGTTTTAACAGATGTGTATTTTTATCTAGTAGATTTGATGCCCTATTGGCGGCAAATCATGAGAGTAGATGCAGATGTAGTACCGCAAATCTTACAAAATGCTCTCATGCAAGTACAAGCACCTTGGGGACAAACTTGGGCGATAATTCTCGCTGTAGTACTATTAACAGTAGGGATTTCAGCTTTAGGTCGAAATCAAAGACACTGGTATGCCTTTGGTGGAGCAGTTTTGAGTACAATTTTAGTAGACACCCTATTTTTGTTAGCTGCGATCGCAGCGTGAAGAAGGCAGGAGACACTATATGTTGCAATGAGCGTGTAGACTTCTCTTTTTGAAACTTTTCCCAGCCCAATCTACGGCACATCAAAAATGATGCTGTAGATGATGAATTAGTTAAGAAATATTACATAAAATCCATCAGCATCAAGTCTTTTTTGGTAAAGTTTTCAAGCTTAGAAATCGTGCAGTTTGGTGTCGCTTGAGAGGTAGAATCAGCCACCCCGAAAAGATTTCGTCTAGGTGGGAGTGCTGCTGAGATCGTCTATGCAACGCGATCGCAACTATGCAGGCACTCTTTCCACGATAAAAATTTTTGCCAAAAGTATAGTCAAACCCAGTAACGGTAAATATTGTGGATATTAATACGCTGTATATTAGTTTCTGATGACTGCTGTGTTGACTAAGCTATCAGCTTTTGTCCTTTGTCAGTTGTCAGTTGTCCTTTGTCAGTTGTCAGTTGTCCTTTACAAATGACCAATGACCAATGACTGATGACCAATGACTAATGACTAATAACTGTTGTTAGCTTAAAACTTTTATTTCTGTTTGATGGAAAGAGGTAGAAAAATCGTGAAAGGATTGGCGCGTTTATTAACAGTGTTTAGCTTGTTACTTAGTTGCTGGGGATGGTTGGGAACAACTCAGATAGCCCAAGCTGCTAGTTTCAACAGTTTTGCTTTTCCCCAAGTCCCAGTTCTGGCAATTGAGCGGCAGAATCGGGCAGACGCTAAACTAGGAACGGAATTTGGTAAAAAAATTGATTTGAATAATACCAACGTCCGAGCTTTTCAACAGTTTCCAGGGCTTTATCCCACCCTGGCTAAGAAAATCATCACCAATGCTCCCTACAAAAATGTAGAGGATGTATTGGATCTTCCAGGATTGAGCGATCGCCAAAAAGAAACCCTGCAAGCCAACCTCGAGAAATTTACTGTGACAGACCTAGAGCCTGCCTTCAATGAAGGAGACGATCGCTTTAACAACGGTATCTACAGATAACTGAATTGCAGTTAATGTAGCAAATAGCAGCCCACTCCTGATTCTAGGGAGTGGGGCATGATATGAGTTAGGAGTTATGAGTTAGGAGTTATGAGTTATGAGTTAAAAATTCAAAACTCCTCACTTCTAACTCCTCACTTTTAACTCCTAACTCCTCACTTTTAACTCCTCACTCCTCACTTCTAACTCCTAACTTCTCCATTACCTTGTCTGAGATAGATATTCCTAGCCAATTTGATGTCTTAGTAGTCGGCGCTGGTGCAGCTGGACTATACACAGCGCTGTGTCTGCCAGAGTCCTTGCGAGTCGGCTTGATTACCAAAGAAACCGTTGCTTTGTCCGCCAGCGATTGGGCGCAAGGTGGCATTGCCGCAGCGATCGCCCCAGAAGATTCGCCAACACTGCACATTGAAGATACGATCCAGGCGGGTGCAGGTTTATGCGATCGCACTGCTGTCGAATTTCTCGCCCAACATGCCCCTAACTGTATTCAATCCCTAGTTAACTTGGGGGTCGCTTTTGACCGTCATGGTCAAGCTTTAGCTTTAACTTTGGAAGCCGCCCATTCTCGCCGCCGTGTTCTCCACGCTGCTGACACCACGGGGAGGGAAGTTACTACTACCCTCACCGCTCAAGTATTACGTCGCCAAAATATTCAAGTCATTCAGCAAGCTTTGGCTTTGAGTTTGTGGATTGAACCCGAAACTGGTTGCTGTCAGGGAATTAGCCTGTTTTATCAAGGTAAAATCACCTGGGTAAGAGCTGGTGCTGTGGTACTAGCAACCGGTGGCGGCGGTCAGGTATTTGCCCAAACCACTAACCCGGCTGTGAGTACGGGTGATGGGGTAGCGATCGCAGCTCGGGCTGGGGCTATCCTCCGCGATTTAGAATTTGTCCAATTTCACCCGACTGCCCTCACGAAACCTGGTGCTGATCGCTTCTTGATCAGCGAAGCTGTACGCGGCGAGGGGGCACATCTGATCGATAATGAAGGGCGACGTTTTGCCTTTGACTACCACCCTGCGGGTGAACTTGCACCTCGAGATGTGGTAAGTAGAGCAATTTTCAGCCATTTACAACGTACCGCCCTTGATTTGGCTACTGCTCATGTGTGGTTGGATATGCGCCCTATCCCCGCTGACAAGATTCGTCACCGCTTTCCCAACATCATCAAAGTTTGTCAGCATTGGGGGGTTGATGTCTTCCACGAACCAATTCCTGTAGCGCCAGCCGCCCATTACTGGATGGGTGGAATTGTTGCGGATCTGATGAATCGCACAAATATACCTGGTTTGTATGCGGTGGGTGAAACTGCTAGTACCGGTGTGCATGGGGCCAATCGCCTTGCCAGTAATTCCCTGTTGGAATGTATTGTGTTTGGGGCCCAGATGGCTAATATTAAGTTAGAAAATATTAGGTTGCCCTCAGAAAGGCCAGTGCTACCATTACGGAAATTTAATGCTGATGCTAGTGAGTGGCACATCCAACAAGCACAGCTAGAAGCACTCAGGGAGAAGTTACCGCGTCTAGTATGGGAAAGTGCTGGTATTTGTCGAGAGCAATCAAGGCTGGAAAGTGCGATCGCTACTATTGAATCTTGGCAACAAGATTTCGCTGCCTTGCCTTTAAGTCAATTCTTGCTTGCTTTACGTCCAGTAGAACCCGCTAGTTTTGACCTACCAGATGTTGAACGGCAATTGGGACTTTGGGCAGAAACCCGTAATTTATTAGATGTAGCTGATTTAATTCTCAAAAGTGCTGCTTTTAGAACTGAAAGCCGAGGCGGACACTTCCGTTTAGATTATCCTCAACCAGACTCAAATTGGCAAGTCCACACACTTATACAAACAAATCATTGGTGGAAATCTCCACTATTGTCTTGAATAAACTACCTTAAAGAGCCTGACGGTTTTCGCAACCCTAAGCACAACATCTTGCAATGAGCCGCCAAGTAAAAGATGTGGTGTACAAGACGGTAGCTAACTCATTGCGCTACTCTACCACAATCTAAAATCTAAAATTCAAAATTGCCATCAGCGGGTGCCGCTACCATTATGACTGTCGGGACCACCATAATTTGGTGGAATATATATGTCTTGTAAATTTTCAGAATTGACCTTGCGGGCGATTAAAGTGTTACTGCTAGTAGGACTAAAAGAATTAGCACTTGCAGTATTGAATATACCTGTGCAAGCGGCAATTTTTGGGATCAGTATATAAGCACCTATGCAGAATATTATAAACTTTGTGATTCGGAAATTAGTCTTCATATCTTTCAGTAAATTTACTAATTTTTTATTTCAAAACGTATTTTTTATCTACTAACGTATATTTACTGTGCTTCTTGAAAAAAATATTTTAACTTTATGAAATTATTGCTGCTAGGGTACAAATCATTGTGGTATTCGCTTGTCGATTAACCTTAATCTGCCA
>CAXUOL010000723.1:0-3887 GCA_964252435.1 uncultured Nostoc sp. | reverse complement strand
TTGGTGTTCCCCATTTTGTATCTAGACTGATGCCGTTATAACACTATGATGCTCTGCCCCGTCAAGAAGAGGTAGAAGGGGAACTTTGGCCGCCTTTGAGGATAGGCGAGAGAGAGGAGAAACCCGATACGTTAAAAATTAAACTGTATTGGCTGGCTAATGAAGTTTTTTACTTGACATCCTCCCACCGCTACACCCTTGCGGGTGTAGCGGGGGATTCCTAAACCTCACGATTCAGGTTTCTGTTTCCTTCCCTTACGGGTTTTTTGCAACTGCCCTTTAGACTTATGCCCATTAGGTTTTATGTTCGCTCCACAGACTGCAACGGTGTGTCCCACCGCCAAGATATTCCGGCTGGCGTTGATATCCCGGTCGTGGTGTGTTCCGCAGTTGGGACAATCCCACTCTCTGATATTCAACGGCAGTTTATCAACGATATGTCCGCAGTTACCACAGCGCTTAGAACTGGGAAACCATCGGTCAACCTTTACCAAGTTTCGACCGTACCACTTGGCTTTATACTCCAGTTGCCTCACCAACTCGCCCCATGCAGCATCACTAATAGCACGAGCAAGTTTGTGATTTTTGACCATGTTTTTAACTGCTAAGTCCTCAACTACTATCGTTTGGTTTTCACGAATCAGTCGAGTTGTCAGTTTGTGCAAGTGGTCTTTCCTGGAGTCAGAGATTTTAGCTTGAATGCGAGCAACTTTGAGCCTTGCTTTGTCTCGATTGCTAGAAGCTTTCTGTTTGCGACTCAAAGACTTTTGGACTTTCCTCAACTTTTGATAGTGCTTGTCAAACGCTTTGGGATTAGCAATCTTTTCACCCGTACTCAGCGTAACAAGACTGCTCACGCCAACATCCAAGCCTACGGCACTATCGACAGATTGCATAGTTTCGTTAGTTGGATCATTAATCCGCAAGCTGACAAACCAGCGCCCAGAAGGTTCAAGTCTAACTGTGATGGTACTAGGTTCACACCATGCAGGCAGTTGTCTAGACCATTTAATTGGCAATGGTTCAGAGCATTTAGCCAAGTAGACTTGTCCATCCTTCCATCGGAAAGCAGACTTGGTAAACTCTGCACTACCACCACTACGTTTCTTTTTGAAGTTGGGGTATCTTGCCCTACCTGCAAAGAAATTAGTAAAAGCGGTTTGCAGATGCCTCAAGCCTTGTTGCAGTGGTACACAGCTAACCTCATTCAAAAACTGAAGTTCTTCAAGCTTCTTCCACTGCGTCAACATGGCAGAAGACTGAACGTAGTCAACCTTCTCCTGTTTTTCATACCAAGCTTCGGTTCTCGCTGCCAAGGCTCGATTAAAAACCAACCGTACACAACCAATTGTCCGGTGCAATATTTGTTCTTGCTCGGCAGTTGGATACACTCTGTAACGGTAGGCTTTTTCCATACTTCACATTTTACCATTAAATCTGTGAAATACATATACCTCGCTATGTGCCAACAGTTAATTACTCACTCGTCGCTCACTCCGTCGTCTGTTGCTGCTTTGCAGCAATTCGACTCAGGAGTGAAGCTTCTCGCTCGTCCCCATTCCTCTCACCGCCAAACTGCGTTGTGGCGGGAGTCTCCTGGGGGGTGTTAGATGAAAAAACTGCCTTATATTATACTTGATTTTTTATAATCGCATCTGTCTTAAGAGATAAATTATGATTGTCTCCAGAAATACATTTTGTAATGCCTTATTGAGTACTTAAGTATAGATGACCGTATAAGTATCTATTCTTCAATGATAATTCTCTAATCTTAAGCGATCGCTATTTCTATTTAATGTCAGCAAACAACCAAGAGCTTCCGCTATAACTGCAATATTCAGAGATCCCGTTTACTACAAGTAAATACTTATAAAGCTTTGATAAACTGGTAATAATTTATATAAGTAAAATCATAAAACTTTTTTAAAGAGTAATCTGAAAATTAGTGAGGGCTTTTTCTCGATAAAAACATTGCCAGTAAGCAATTGCAGGTTGTGTTAGTTATAAGCTTTTCGATTGACTTATCTTCAATACGTCAAGTTTGTTTAATGATTAGAAGAAAATCGTTTAAAGTATACTTTATTACTTAGCAATATTATTTACATTGTATTTTAATTTACATTAAAAATATTTAAATTCAGTATCAATACTAATCCTATTTTTAATTGTTTTATTAAAGAATAACTATAGTAACCGCGTTTTCTACTAGATATAAAGTAATTATAAAGACTATAGTTACTGACTATTAATCTGATTGCAGCGCGAAATAAAGTGTTACGGCAGTTAGGCTTTTTCAAAAAAATCAAAATTTAAAATAGGGGTGCTAAAGATGACTGATGTACTTGCAATGGGCGCAAATATCAAGCAAGAGACTGCTAAATTACCGCTGTTTATAGAAAATTGTGACAGCTTTTGGGACAAAGAAATCAGACCGTTATTTACAGATGAGTCTCTATCTTTCAAGGTGAAAACTCTTAATGGAAACTATGTCAAGTACGTGAACTTGGATAATGGAGCTACAACCACACCCTTTGCAACTCTCAAGCAGTACGTGGACGAAATGCTTGACACCTATGGCAGCGTACATCGAGGTTCTGGACAAAAATCCATCATTACTACACGAGAATATGACGCTAGTCGGAACATTATTCGGGATTTTGTGGGATCATCTTTAGACAACTATGTAATCTTTGCGAAGAATACAACAGAAGCAATTAATGGAGCTGCCACACTTTGGGCAAAAAAACCTGGAAAAATTCTAGTTTCTGATATCGAGCATTCATCTAACCTGCTGCCTTGGGTTACTAGAGACGAAGTTGTGCAGTACAGAACACAGCCAGATGGAAGTGTAAGTATTGCAGAAATTGAAGATATCTTCAAGGCACACCAAAATCTCCCCGAAGCCGAGCAAATTAAGTTAGTAACTATTACAGGTGCTTCGACAATTACAGGTTATAGACCACCAATTTACGAAATTGCAGCTTTAGCACATCGGTATGGTGCGAAGATATTCGCTGACGTGTGTCAGTTAATTCAGCATGAACGAGTCGATATGCGTGCTGATAACGATCCATGTCATTTAGATTTTGTGGCTTTCTCTGGACATAAGATGTATGCCCCTTATGGAACCGGAGTTTTGTTGGGGCCAAAAGAATTTTTTGATAGCTCCTATCCTTATCAAATTGGGGGGGGAAACCTGCCTTATATCACCAGGAACCTTGAGATCAAGCGTTTTTATACAGAACGGGCCCACGATCCTGGAACACCAAACGCAATGGGTGCGATCGCCATTGCCAAGGCGATTGAAATTATCGAAGCAGTAGGGCGCGATCGCATTGCTCAGTATGAACACTCTCTAGTTGAATTTACATATACACGGCTTGGGCTGATTCCTGGTGTCAAAATACATATTCCCGGAGATAATTTAGCCCATGTTATTCCCTTTGATATTGATGGATTTGACGGACGCTTAGTAGCAGAAATTCTGGCACAAGAATATGGGATTGGCGTTCGGGCTGGGGCTTTCTGCACTTATGAATATATTCGCAAACTTAAGAATGTTTCAGACGAGCAAGACTGTGAGATTGCTCGGGAAGTAGATAGAGGAATTACACGTAATATTCCTAGTATTATCCGAGCCAGTTTTGCTGTATATAATACATTAGAAGATTGCGATCGCTTTATAAATGCGATCGCTCAAATAGCTAAAAACGGATTGGTTCACTATTTGCCCAACTACACACAAGATCAGATAACCGGTGTTTGGACAGCGATAAACAGCTAGTTTTTTCAGGGCATGGGGCATTAGGAGTGCTGAGTGCTGAGTGCTGAGTTAAGAGTTAAGAGTTAAGAGTTAAGAGTTAAAAGTTATAAGTTAAGAGTTAGGA
>CAXUOL010000722.1:0-3895 GCA_964252435.1 uncultured Nostoc sp. | reverse complement strand
TTTCAATTCGCAGGCAAAGCAACATCAAGCCAAATTCTCCATGAGGGCAGATGCCAAATACTTCTAACTTACAAGACAATAAGTATGATATTTCAGCAACTAGCAATACCTACTACTATTGAACTAGTATCCCCGTTTAAGTGTAACAGACCTATAAGTACTAAGGAGTAAGGGGAGATGAGGGAGATAGGGGGACAAGAGGACAAGAGGGTAAACAAAACTCCTAACTCTTAACTCCTAACTCTTAACTCAGCACTCCTAATGCCCCATTCAATCCTGCACAGTCATTGGCAGACGAATAGTGAAAGTAGAGCCAACTCCTGGCTGACTTTTGACAATAATTTCACCACCCATCATCTGGCAAAAGTGGCGGCTAATTGCTAACCCCAGTCCCGTACCTCCATACTTTTTCGTAGTTGAGGTATCACCTTGGGTAAAAGGTTGAAATAACTGCTGCTGTTGACGGTTAGACATACCGATACCTGTGTCGGTAACGGTGAAAATAATGCTGCCCAAAGGAGCCTCCGGTCGAAATTCATCCTTTTCTCTGTTGACTGTCAGTGTCACCTTGCCATTTGTAGTAAATTTACTGGCGTTGCTGAGTAAGTTTAATAAGACCTGCCGCATTCTAGTTTGATCGGCGTACATAGTGCCAAGTTGCTCATCAAAATTGACTTCTAAAACATTGGCATTTTTTTCTATAGCTGGTTTAACTGTGAGAACAACGTTATGAATCAGCGTCGCAATCTCGAATGTCTCAGGATAGAGGGTCATTTTCCCCGCTTCAATTTTTGACAAGTCGAGGATTTCGTTAATCAAGTGCAGTAGATGCTTACCAGCAGCGTTAATTGTTTCTAAATCTGTGATGAAATCTGCCGATAAACCAAGATCGGTAGCGTCGTCTTCTAGTAGTTGGCTTAAGCCAATAACAGCATTTAACGGTGTGCGTAATTCGTGGCTGACATTGGCCAAAAATACGCTTTTTGCTTTGCTAGCAGCTTCGGCTAATTCTTTAGCTTGTTGTAGTTCTTTTGTTCGCTCAGATACTCGCTCAATCAGACGATTTAGAGATTTGGCGAGTAGGCCAATTTCGTCTTCAGTGGTGACGGGCGCTCGCAAATCGAAATTATGTTTCCTTGCAACTTGTTCAGCTACTTGGGTTACAGTGATAACTGGTTCAGCGATCGCCCGGCTGGTACGCCAAGCGACAATAGCTGCGATCGCTACCGAAACTAGCATACTCACAATTACGATCAATCGCTCAACGATTCTCGCCTGCTCAACGGCTTTTTGCCTTTCTTGCTCTTGATCTTCAGCAGTTTGCAGGATGTTAGTCAAGCTTTGAGAAAGCTGATCTAGCCGCATGGCTGTTTCACCACGCATTATTGTTAATAACTGCGATCGGGCCGAAGAAATCTTCTGAGGTTGTATTTTTGGGGAGTCAATTTTCTGTAAGACGACCTCGATTTGGTCAACGTAGGCTTTTAAATTAGTCTTATAATCCAGCAATAATGTCTGTAAAGTCGAACTTGTTGCTGCTAGTCTTTTAGGTTTACTATCGATAAATCCGCCAATTTTTGACTCTAGTTGCTTGGCTTTTTCAACATTCTTCAGAAAATCAGCTTTTTTGCTTTGCAACTGTTGTGAATTTTCTAATACAGCAACTAGGTTAGAACTATGTAATTGCGCTCCTACTACTGCATCTTTATAATTACTCAGTAGTTGTCCTTGTTCATAAGCTTGATTGAATTGTCTAACTTCCCTTCCCCGGTAGTAATTAGCAATCACTAACCCAGTCAGTGAGCCAAAAAAGCCAATTCCGATCGCTACAAAGTACCCATAGCCAATTTTTTGATGGATACGCCAAGAACTAGCTTTGAGTTTCCCTCGTGAAGGAAATTCTATAGTTGGGAGTTCGTCTGTCGATGACTCTTCGGCTGACACTTTTTTGCTTTCTGAACTGCTGTAGATAGGGGTTGGCTTTTGAGGAAGGCATTTCTCAAACCTCCTTGCCTTCCCGCAAAAATAATCAAATTAGTCTAGATTGTCAAAATACCTTAATTAGTCATTAACATCTACATTATCTTCTTTTATCGCAAGAACAAATCATTGCTTGCTAGATAATTAGCATCACCTTAGATTATATAAGTAAATTTTACAACAAATTAACTAAGTATAATTACTAAATTTAACAGAATTCACTTTTTTTAGGAGCAACGATATAGTTTCATGCACTAAAGACCCGCCTGAGAGCTTCTTCTCTTTACCACACTACTTTCTTGAATATGCGGTTGATAGCAAGCAATGAGTTCTTGCGATCGCCTACGCCACTAATCTACCTTACTGCTTCTCTATAAAATTAATACAATCAGGAAAAAAACAAAAGGTTTGATACTTGTTGGGGATGGGGCATTGGATATTGGGCATTGGCATGGGAAAGAGGACTTGGGGACAAGGAGAATTGGGGACAAGGGGAAAGACTTGTTGTAAGTTCTGACTTAAGTCTCCTTGTCTCCCCTGCCCCTCTGCTCCCTCATCCCAGGCGTATATATCATAAAATAGGTTAAAAGTCTAGTCCATATTAACACACAAAAATTTTTATTACGTATTAATATCAATACGAATGCCTTAATTGAGGAACGCGGCTTAAGATAGCTTTAATATCGGATAAAATCGGCTTCTAGGCTTATATAAATTAGAGGTAGACTGATTTTTGCATGATTTGTACTTAATATTTAGTACGATTATGAGCAAATGACAAGGAATGGGATAATCACAAACTGAGGATTCCAGTTGATTCCAAAAATAGAACTCAGGAAGTTGATTATAATACATCCTTCTGCCTTCTGATTTCTATCCTCCTACTGACTGTCTACCTTGTAGTTGATGCAGTAGATAGTACGGGGCAACTATGGTTATAGGACACTAAAATCTTTTTGTGCCTTTCACCAAATTGTACTAATGCACAAGTACATTACCTAATCAACAACCTTTTGGTTGTAATTATCCAAGATTAGAAAAACTCAACTGTCAAACTAATAGGAGTGAAAATGCCAGAACAAGAATTTACCGAAACCGCATCTAAAGAGACTACAGTGGCAGAGATCAACAACCAAACGGGAACGATCACCAAACTCCAGCCTCCGGCACAGTCTCAAGACGAATGGCTAAAATACGGGGAGCAAATTTCTACCTTTTTAGCAACATTACCAGATTATCTGGGAAGCTTCTTTAATCAATATAAGCAACCCCTGGTAACAGTTGGTTTAATTGTAGGATCAATTGTTGCCGTTAAAGTACTCTTGGCAATATTAGATGCTTTGAATGATATCCCTTTGGTAGCACCTACTTTTGAGTTGATTGGTATTGGTTACTCTGCCTGGTTTGTTTACCGCTATTTACTCAAAGCCTCAACCAGGAAAGAGTTAACTAGTGAAATCACCACTCTTAAATCACAAGTTGTCGGTAAACAAATTCCAGAAGCTTAATATCTAATTATCGCTTCTCTACGAAACGGTATGCGTAGCTTGCTCCTATGTAGAAGTACGCTCTAATTCCAAATCACCGAAGTCTGAATGCCGGAAGTCGGCGTTCAGACTTCTCTCAAAATGCCTACGAAGTGTTAGTAAAGTTTGATATAGAATTCGCTGCTTTGACCCTGCGTTTTACGAATTACCTTAGCTACGCAGGAGCGTCATTACGAATTACGAATTAGTATTATTGTTGAGGCGAACCTCCGGTGGGCAATTTAACTTTTGGGTTCGGTTTTGGAGTCTGTGGAAGTTCTGGAGAGATTTTAGGCGATGCCTGCGGTGGGCTACCAAGCCCCGTTGGGGCGGGTGTAGGGGTGTAGGGGTGTAGGGAAAAAGACTAGCCCCAACAACCACTCTTGTAA
>CAXUOL010000721.1:0-3897 GCA_964252435.1 uncultured Nostoc sp. | reverse complement strand
GTGGGGGCGACACCGAGAAACCGAGGGTTGCAGATAGCACAGCAACCAGAAACCACTCAACAAAATGCCACTCGCGCTGCTGCAGAACGGGTTTTTCAAGAGGGGATGCAGCTTTATCAACAAGGTACAGCAGCATCACTGCGACAGGCGATCGGGAAATGGCAAGAAGCGCTGAAGCTTAGTTATATTTCAAGACTGGTAAATTAATTGGCAAGTATGACGTTGAGAAAGAATACAAAACCAACAAGCACTATCAGGTTTTGCATTCTCAAGCTGCACAGCAGATACTTAGGTCTGTTGCCGAGTCTTTTAAATCTTTCAAAGAGCTAGATAAGAAGTATAGTTCATGTGAGTTGCACTTCAAGCCCAAGTTGCCCAAGTATCGTAAAGGCAACGGTTATGCGCTTGTGACTTATCCCAAACAAGCATTAAAACTTGTTGGCAATAATATAAAAATACCGTTGGGTAATACCGTTAAGCGTTGGTTTAAACTTGACAGTTTCCTGCTACCAATGCCTTCTAACTTGAAATTTGTAAATATCAAGGAGCTAAGAATACTACCAAGAAACCGATGCTTCTATGCTGAATTTGTCTATGAGCAAGAGTCAGCACAAGAGATAGAGTTAAATTCAGAGTACGCCTTGGCTATTGACCCAGGTATTAACAACTGGTTAAGTTGTGTTTCTAATATTGGAACTAGTTTTATTGTTGATGGTCGCAAAGTTAAATCTCTCAATCAGTGGTATAACAAACGTGTCTCCACGCTCAAAGAGGGCAAACCGCAAGGATACTGGGATGACCAGTTAGCTCACATCACAGAAAAACGCAATAGACAGATGCGAGATGCGGTCAACAAAGCAGCTAGGTTGGTAGTTGACTATTGCATTGAGCATCAAATTGGTACTGTTGTTTTTGGCTGGAACCAAGGACAAAGACAAGAAGTTCAATTAGGTAAAACAACACAATCTTTTCTGCAGATACCAACTGCTAAATTGAAAGAAAGAATTAAACAACTGTGCGAATACTACGGCATCAAATTTGTTGAAACTGAAGAATCCTACACCAGTAAAGCCAGTTTTTTAGATGGTGATTTTCTGCCTATTTTCGGCGCAAAACCTGAAGGGTGGACATCAAGTGGAAAACGAGTAAAACGTGGGATGTATCGCACTGGTACAGGTAAATTCATCAACGCTGATTTAAATGGCGCTGCTAATATTCTTTGCAAAGTAGAGACACAATTAGGTTTAAGCCTAGTCAAGGTCTGTAGGGCATTATTGACCGTGCCTACCAGATTTCGTATCTGGAAAACCAAAACTAAAAAGCGGAGGGAAGTGGCTTTAGCCCAACCCGATTGCAACAGTTTAGAATCCCCGTCCATTCATGGCGGGGAGAGGTCAAAAATGATCTTATATCTGCTATATGTCCTATTAGAATATGACTATAGTCATGACTACGGTTATTATGAAATCAATTTCCAAAAGTAAACTCAAATCTCAACTTCTTGAGTTCTTACGACTTGTAGAGTCAGAAGGAGAAGAAATTGTAGTTACCGATCGCGGTAAGCCAGTGGTGAAAATTTCCAAATACGCACAAACACCTTCAACAGAGGAGTTATTTGGGGAAATGCGCGGTAAAGTGAAGTACTTTGAGGATTTAACTACACCAACCACTGAGGAATGGACACAATTGTGAAGATAGTCCTTGACACTTGTGCCCTAATCTGGTGGAGTTTAGATCCAGCCAAACTTTCTGAACAAGCTAAAGAAGCGTGCAACTACATGGAAAGGGATAAAGATGGTCTTGTCCCATCCATAGCTATATGGGAAATTGCGATAAAAATCAAAAATAAAAAACTAGATTTAGGAGTCAATCTTAACGAGTACGTAGTAAGGCTGAAAAAGTCTAGTACCGTTCAGATTGTACCCATTGATGAAAATATTTGGATGGAAAGTGTCAACTTAGAATGGGGTCATCGAGATCCAGTAGATCGAGTTGTCGTCGCACTAGCCAGAAGTAATCAAGCTGCGATAATTACATCTGATAAAGAGATAGCAAATTTCTACTCAGAAGTGATTTGGTAGAGGTAAGAAAGATTACTTACTCCATCGTCTTAATCTGCTGATTAGCTTCATTCTCTGCCTTCAGCATCGCCTGCTTTAATGATTGTTGCCCCAACAAGGCGCTGACAAACTGGTTATCAAAATTATTCATGATCGCACCTGGATACTGACCTACTTGCCACGGTGTAGCATAATTTACACCCGCTACTAATGGTGATCGCAATGGGTCTTGGTCATAACCCAAATTCTTTGCCACTGATTTACGTGTTGGCAAAGCAAACCCTGTTCCTGTCCACTTTTGCATTCCTTCTTTACCTGTGAGATAAGAAATCAACTCCCAGGCTTCGGCTTTGTGTTGTGCTTGCTTATTCATTACGTAGGCAACTGTAAACACCATCGTGCCTTTTTTGTCATTAATAGTAGGCACTGGGGCAGTAGCAAACTCTACTTGCGGAAAGGTTTCAGTTAAATAGGGAATTGCCCAGTTACCTTCAATCACCATTGCCACTTTACTCTGACCAAACATTTCACTACCTGAGTTTGTCCCCACATCAGATTTTTGGGCAGAGGAGCGGTCTTTTTGATACTGGTTTACTACCAACTCTAAACCCTGTAAACCTGCTGCACTCGCAAAAGTAGCATAACCATTTCGATCGACAAGTTGTCCACCAAAGGCTTTAATTTTATAAGCTTGACGTGCTAATTCTGGAATTTCCCCAAAGCCATATTTGTTAAGCTTGCCTGTCAATTGTTGCGAGTAGTTACGTAATTCATCCCAAGTCGCTGGCGGATTACTCAAGCCTGCGGCGGCGAAGGCTTTTTTGTTATAAAACAAAGCAAGGGTAGAATAGTCTTTGGGAAGACCGTAAATCTGGTTTTGGTATTTGAAGGTGTCAAGTAGGGTATCCTCGAAGTCCGCTAGGTCAAATTCGGGGGTGATGTAACTTTCTAACGGTTCTAGGACATTCTGACTCATCAAGAAAGGAGCTTCCACCGACTCCAGATAAAAGACATCAGGCGCTGCTTCTCCAACCAAACGAGTTTTGATCACATCCATGTATTGGTCAGAAATCGCCTCATATTTGACCTTAATATTTGGATGCTGTGCCTCAAAGTCTAGCAGTACCTGCTTCAAAAGTTTTTGCTCAACAAGATTGCCTCCCCAACCACTAAGTTTGATGGTGACTGCGGTAGATGCTGAGGGTTTGCTTGGCAATTGTAGGCTTTGACAAGCAATAATAGCGATCGCGATCGCCATCACCAATGCCAAAAAATTAAATAATCCTTTATTGTTCACAAACAAATAATACGTCTCTTTTCTCGCTTATACCTTGTGTTATTAAGGAATGATATTTTACTTATTTGAAATTTTGGTTGAAAATTGCAAGCTAAAATAACGAAAAATTATCAGCGATGCTAATTAAAGCATACTGAGTTCCTGTGCAACCTGATTTATCCGAGGATACTTCACCCATAATCTATGTTTATGGATTCTGTTCAGATTGAAACAACTGTGCCATTGACTTTGGAATTTACCCAAATTGCCTCACCATCAACAGCAATCTCTTCAAACTCTCGAATTTCCAAGGATACTATTCGCACTAGTTTAAAAGCCTCTACTGCGGATTCTGTCTTAGCATCGGTTTACTCTCTTGGAACTGGCGGGATTTTACTCAGCAATTTATTGGTGGAATTGGGTGCTAGTCCAGTGGTATTTGGAATGCTGTCCTCTATTCCCATGTTGGTCAATCTCATTCAGCCGTTGGGTGCTTACTTGTCTGAACGCAGCACCAGCCGCTTTCAATATTCGCTTCGGACACACGGAATTGGTCGGCTG
>CAXUOL010000720.1:0-3898 GCA_964252435.1 uncultured Nostoc sp. | reverse complement strand
GTTTGACAAAAATTTGGTTGCGAATGTGCAGCAGTATGAATAACTGCTTCTGGTTTGACATCATTAAAGATACGTTTCAATTCCTGAAAATTTGTTAAGTTAGCTTTTAAAATTTTCATGCCAGGAATCTCTAAAGAATGGGATAAATAAGTGCCGTAAATCTCCCATTCTTGTTTTGCAAGCTGGCAAAGATGCCATCCTAAAAAGCCGCTTGCTCCGGTGATTAACAATTTTTTCATGTCTAATCGTAAACCGCTCAAGAAAAAATCCTTTCTACAGCAGCCTTATATTCTACACTGAGTGGTGGTGACAAAATACTATTGCAGTAATTCCTGAAACTGCTTTTCACTACGCACTTTGCTAAAGTCTGGGTCAGTTTTTGCTAATTTATTGTATTTATCAGGAACAAGCTTGATTGCTTTGTTTAGGTTCTCAATTGCTAATTCTAGATTGCTTTGTAAAGCATAAGAGCAAGCTTTGTTGTAATATGCTTGGTGTAAATCTTGCTTGATGGCGATCGCTCTATCATAAGATACAATACCATCTTGGTAGCGATGCAGTTTTGTCAGAGCTATGCCTCGGTTAATTAAGGCTTCATATTTGTTGGGTTTGATGGCGATCGCTTTATTATAAGATGCAAGAGCATCTTGGTAGCGTTGCAACGATGTTAAGGCGATGCCACGGTTAATCCAAGCTTCAGGACTCTCAACTTTGATGGCGATCGCTTTATCATAAGCTTTTATGGCATCTTCATAATTTTCTCTATCTAATAAATTATTACCTTGATGAAAGAAATCTTCTGCTTTTTGCGTAGCCTTCGCTTCTATGAAAAGTTGGGTTACATTGCTTTCTTGGACAACCTGTGTAGTATTTTCTGCCGATGAGTTTGCCCCACCACTACAGCCAAATGCTAAGAAAGCTATCAAGCCAGATGCAACGAAGCAGTGCCGAAAAACCATGCTGTACCTACAAAAATTATTAGATGATGTTAAAATTTGTTAGTTTTTTGAGTATTATCAAAATACACTAGTTTTTACCCATTAATTTACTTATATTTCTTTTCCGAAAGAGTCTTGTTGACGATGCATAAAACTTTATTAAAATCAAGCGTGTATTATATTATCATATTAAATACACATAAAGCAATCGCTTAGAACCTGCTTTACTTAAAAAATAATTATTTGTGTTGCTATATATATTGCGTAGCTGTTACCCATCGTAAACATCGCACTTGTGCAGTAATTCCCCCTGATGAAAAGCTTCTTCAATTCGCCAATGCCGACCGGATAAATCAACCAGGATCGCAGAGGTGAGGACAGAAGTAATTTCAGAATCGCTAGTTTTTCTAACCTTTATCTCTATTAATTAGTTTTATGTTTTCTTCAAAATCAAACTGTAAGTCAACTATACATTATTGATAAATCATAGAAATAATTTATATTAATTATATGGCAATCTATAGGTTTAATATTACTTAAAAAGTTATTCAGGAGGCAGCCCCAATGAAAAAATTTCACCGCCAAGCATGAAAATCTGGCTTTCCCCTACACCCCACACCCTTACACCCCTAAACCCACTTTCAAGTCAGGAGGCTCAGTTGGAACCCACGTTTAAAAACGTGGGATTGCTCTTGGAACGCCACTTGACGCCAGTCCGCTCAAGTCGGGAGACCCTTCCTGTGCGGCTGGCTCCTTTATGCAGGGTTTCCCGTCCACCGCAGTGGCTCCGCTTTGTATCTCGTGGCACTTTCCGCTTGATACAATTCTTCCTTTAAACTGGGCAATGACCTAGAACATGCGAGTTTTCTTTCATACTTCTTTACTCCTGCCTCCTGCCCTCAGCATAGCTGCCTTTTTTTGTAATAAATATTTTTCATAGAAATGGCTAGTGAATTGCTAATGCCATGAGATAAGTTTTGGCATGAAATTTGTATATTTTGTATTCATTATTTTCTATTAAGGATCTAAAACTATGTCTGTTTTCTCCCCTGATGGTCGGACAAAAGTTAGCAACACGACAACTTTCCCGTTTAGTGCTATAGGAAAGATGAGAATAAGTTGGAAAGGACCAGATGGGGTTATTGATACTGCTGATGATATTATCGTCAACGGTTCTGGTGCCATGATTGATCCCTACCATTTTTTAACAGCAGGACACTGTGTATATGACACGAGATATGGGGGTTGGGCAGATAAAATTGAGGTGATGCTTGGTTCTAAAGGAAATATTATTGCTGGTACAAACCGGGCTGACTATGAATACTATAGTGAAGCCAAATCTGTTCATACACGTTCTTTTGAAGGATGGATTCAAGGAGATCAAACTAAAAGCGAAACTTTTCAATACGATATAGGATTGGTTACTCTTGACCGCAATATTGGAAACTTCACTGGCTGGTTTAACTATGGATATGACGATAATCTCAGCAGTGGAACTTTAATGAATGTCACTGGATACCCTGCTGATAAGTTTGATTCCAATAACGATGGAAAATCGGACAACTATGATATGTGGACTCAGAGTGGAAAAATCACGAGTACAACTGACTCAATCTTGCGTAGTAATGAGCTAGATATTCTACCTGGAAATAGTGGAGGCCCTCTCTGGCTTTATAATTCCAACACAAATAAACCGACTATTTATGGAGTAGCTTCAAATGAGACAACCACCAACCAAACTCCGCTTTACAACGAGTTCGCTCGAATTACAAGCACTCGATATAATGAGATTCAAAGCTGGATCGACGAAGACAGTACTACACGTAAACCCACTGACAAAGCTGATTTAGTAGATTCTGACGTGTGGTTTAACACAACTCTTGGAAGTTTTAGTGACAACACTATTAAAAATGGGGAAAATTTCAGCGTCACAGTCTATCCTCGCAACAATGGTACAGCCGCAACAGGCACTTTCTCGGTTTCTTTTTACGCTTCTACTGATACCAATGTCACTAATAGTATTGGTTCTCATTATTTAATTGGTAATACAACTATTTCTTCGATTAACCCATTCAATTCGGGAACAGCGACTTGGAACGGTGCATTTCCCAATATCCCAGTTGGAAATTACTACGTTATTTCATTTCTAGATCCAACTAATTCAATCCCAGAGTTTGATGAGAGTCTAACCAGCAACCAAAAGGTATTTAGAACTTTACTCACTGTTACCGATAGTACGCCCACTTCGACATCTCTGACCGTTTCATCAACCGTTAGCTCCCCTTTATCAGCTAATGAAGAAAATCTCACTTTAACAGGTACAGGCAATATTAATGGGACTGGTAATACTAGCAATAACAATCTAAATGGTGGAAATGGCAATGACATCCTTATAGGAGGAAGTGGTAATGATACTTTAGTTGGAGGTTTAGGTAATGATACCCTAACAGGAGGAACTGGATCTGATGTTTTTACTATTAATACCCTTTCTGAGGGGATTGATAATATTACAGATTTTTCGTCCTTAGATGACACAATTTATGTTTCTAAAATAGGGTTTGGAGATGGACTTAATGAGGGTATACTTCAAGCTACGGAATTTTTTATCGGTTCAGTAGCACAAAATAGCAGCGATCGCTTTATCTACAACAATAATACAGGGGGTTTCTTCTTTGATGTTGATGGTACAGGCTCATCCGGTCAAATCCAAGTTGCTCAACTCGCAATAGGTCTAGCCATGACTAATACAGATATTTTCGTAATTGCCTAAATAATCCAGGACTTACGCACTGATATTGTGTCCGGTTAAAGACTTATGATTGAGACTACAGAGGGGAGGGATTTTTGTTGCTCATCTGCATAGATTCGGGAATTATAACTAATTGGCCGGACATGATATGAAAACCTGAAACCGATAAATCAAGACGCGATAAAAGGGAAAAGGTTAAAGGGGAAGGGGG
>CAXUOL010000719.1:0-3898 GCA_964252435.1 uncultured Nostoc sp. | reverse complement strand
ACTCAGATGTCAATTACCTGAAACCTTGAGGTTGGGGGTAGCGTCACTATTTCAGCCAGTAGTTATCAGAAATCACTCCAGATTGTATATTTCATATCTGGATAAAGTACTTGAGATAATTAGAATGCAAGCTGAAATCCTAAATCCCCAATTGCTATGATGCCCTGCTATCAATTGCCCTTATCCCAGATACGTCGCTTTGGATTAGCTTTAATGCTGCCAGCTGCACTTTTGGGCGCTTTTGCCTTCCCTACCCAAGTGCAAACCGCTACTGCACAAACATCTCAGGCAAATCGCCCCCTGACTATCCGCGCTGATGTGCAAGAATATGACGCGAAAAATCAAGTAATCACTGCTCGCGGTAATGTGCAAATGTTGTATCCGGCTCGCCAACTTCAGGCAACATCTGCCCAAGCACAGTATTTTAGTAAAGAACGCCGAATTGATTTCAGTGGCAACGTCTATATTTTGCAACAGGGCGGTAACAGTATTCGGGCGGAGAAAGTAACCTATTTAATTGATGAAGGGCGATTTGTTGCTTTACCCCAATCCAACCGTCAGGTAGAGTCCATCTACATGGTGCAGGAATCAGATAATAATGGACAAACTGCGACACCTGCCCCAAAGACACCACCTTTGAAGCCTTCTAATTAGCGTTTACCACCAATAAAGGGTGCTTCCAGCGTGAAAATTGTTTTAGAGAATATTCACAAATCTTACGGCAAGCGAGTAATTGTCAATCGTGTCAACCTTTCTGTTGCTCAGGGTGAAGTTGTTGGTTTACTAGGCCCCAATGGGGCTGGTAAAACCACAACTTTTTACATTGCTACAGGTTTAGAAAAACCCAATCTAGGAAAAGTCTGGCTGGGTAATGTAGAGGTGACGGGAATGCCTATGCATGAAAGGGCACGACTGGGTATTGGCTATTTAGCACAAGAAGCAAGTGTTTTTCGCCAACTCTCGGTAGAGGATAATATTCTGTTGGTGCTAGAGCAAACGAATGTGCCACGATGGGAGTGGTCAAGGCGACTCACAACTTTACTGCGGGAGTTTCGGTTGGAAAAATTAGCTAGGAGTAAAGGAATTCAACTTTCTGGTGGTGAGCGACGGCGGACGGAATTAGCAAGGTCTTTAGCTGCTGGACGAGAAGGTCCAAAATTTTTACTTTTGGATGAACCATTTGCGGGAGTAGATCCGATCGCAGTCTCAGAAATTCAGCAAATCGTAGCACGACTGCGCGATCGCGGTATGGGAATCTTAATTACAGATCATAATGTCCGTGAAACCCTCGCTATCACCGATCGCGCCTACATCATGCGTGAGGGACAAATTCTCGCTTTTGGCGCTGCTGACGAACTCTACAGCAATCCCCTCGTGCGGCAATATTATTTAGGAGATAATTTTCAAGTCTAAATTAATAATTATTTAGTTAATAATTTCAAAGGATATTTTGATTTTTGATTCTTCAGCATGAATTTAAAGTATTTAACTTTGATAGTAAATACAGTAGAAATGCTTTGCTTTGCCAGGGTTGCCAATATCTAAATTTTCAAGTTGCTTATGATATCAAAGAAGCTCACGTCTTTCAACAGTCTCTATTCGCTGCTGCCTTTTACGATCATGGATCGCTATCTTGCCAGCGAATTGTTAGCGCCGTTTTTCTTTGGTGTCGGAGCTTTTTCATCAATTGGCGTCACCATTGATGCTGTATTCGATCTCGTCAGAAAAATTGTCGAATCTGGGCTACCCATAGACATTGCTATTCAAGTTTTTTTGTTAAAATTTCCCAACTTTATCGTTTTAGCTTTCCCCATGTCTACGCTGCTGGCTACTTTGATGACCTACAGTCGTCTTTCTAGCGAGAGCGAACTCATTGCTCTGCGTGGTTGTGGCGTCAGTGTCTATCGCATGGTGCTAACTGCTGTGATGTTAAGTCTTGTGGTTACAGGAATGACATTTGTGTTTAACGAAGAAATTGCACCAGCAGCAAATTATCAAGCGGCGATGACTCTGGATAAAGCGCTCAAATCAGACAAGCCAACTTTTAAACAGCAAAATATTTTCTATCCTGAATATCAGGATGTTGTCCAGCCAGATGGCTCTAAAAATCGGATATTGACACGCTTGTTTTACGCCGACCAATTTGATGGTAAGCGGATGACAGGGTTGACAATTATAGATCGCTCAACAAAAAATCTGAATCAAATTGTGGTATCAGAATCTGCTAAGTGGAATCCTTCTCAAAATGTCTGGGATTTTTACAACGGTACGATCTATTTTGTTGCTGCCGATCGCTCTTATCGTAACATCGTCAAATTTGAACACCAACAACTGCAACTACCGCGCACGCCATTAAGTCTGGCAGAAAAAAGCCGCGATTATGGTGAGATGAATATTTCTGAAGCACTAAATCAACTAGAAGTGGAAAATCTTGGTGGCGATCGCCAAAAAATTCGTAAACTTGAAGTGCGGATTCAACAAAAAATCTCTTTGCCTTTTGTATGCGTGGTTTTTGGCTTAGTAGGTGCAGCAATGGGAAGCATACCCCAGCGAACGGGGAGAGGTACAAGCTTTGGGATTAGTGTCGTAGTTATATTTTCGTACTACTTAATATTCTTTGTTAGTGGAGCGATCGCACAAGCAGGTGTCGTCTCTCCCTTTATGGGGGCTTGGTTGCCCAACTTTCTTTTTTTAGGAATAGGTTTATTCTTATTGATGCGAGTTGCCAGACGGTAAATTGAGGGGGATGCGGAAGTAGACAAACAATATTAAACATCTGGTGAAATTAAATATGCGTTATTTATAACCCAATACGGTTCAGTTAAGGCTAAAATTCTTTGCTAAGGTCAATTTTTTTAACGAACCGCTAAGGACGCGAAGGACGCAAAGAGAAGAAAGAAATGCTTAACTGAACTGTATTGATTTATAACCCTTGTAGAAACATAGCAGTGGTAGCGTCTCTACATTCTTTTTCACCAGATGTCTATTATTCTCCCTCATCCCCCCACTTCAATTACGGGTGATAATTTCGACATTGTGGTGCATCGGGGTTTTCCTTGCAGTATTCTTCAAAAGAAACTTTCGCTGATACCATACCCTCAGCTTTCTGATGAGCTGCTTCTGCCTGAAGTTCTTCTACCTCATCCCAGGCAGCTGCACAGGGTTTAGAATAAGCACCTTGTTCAGTGCAAATAGCACGAGCTTGCTCAATTGCTTTTTGAATTCTCTCCTCCAGCAGTAGCGCTTTTGGCACTTCCACAAAGTCGCTTTTGGTCAAAATGTCGGTAATCGAGATGATGCCCAACAACTTGCCTTGAATCACAGGTGCGCGATGAATACCAGTATTAGCAAATAACCGCGCTACATATTCCACACCCAAATCAGGATTGACCACAATGCAGGGCTTGCTCATAATTTCATAAACCCGCACTTGCTTTGGATCTTTCCCGTAGGCTGTTATCTTATAAACAATATCCGTTTCTGTGACAATACCATAAGCATCATTGTCATAGCGACGATCCACAACCAGCGCCCGCAATCCTTTATCCTTCATCAGCCCCACCGCTTCAGCAACAGTTGCCGAACCGCGAATGGTAACTACGTCTTTGGTCATGATATCTTCAGCTTTCATCATTGTTGTAGTCTCCTGGTTAATAGTCCGGTGCAGCACAGCGCCCTCATGGACGTATCGAAGCATTGCAACCCACAGTTGGCTAACTAGAAAGTAAAAAAAGTTGAACTTTTGCCCAGCTACAACAATAAATTAGACCAGTTGTCAACTTCTGATGTTATCCAATGTAACCAATGCCCAAAAACTAATACCATTTCTTTGTAGACAATCTCTAAAAGCTGTTTATAAAGAAGGGGAAGGTGGGGTCCCAAGAAGGGGATAAGGGGC
>CAXUOL010000718.1:0-3903 GCA_964252435.1 uncultured Nostoc sp. | reverse complement strand
ATAACACAGTGAAAATAGCTATCTTGCCAGGTCAAAATATAGACTGGCGGACGAGTAAGAGTAGTGCTACGAGCCGTCGCACCCTTTTTAATATTGTCAATATATTCCTTAAGAACAGATGTCTTTTTTTCATAAGTATCAAATAACAAATTTTGTAATGTAAACGAATAGGGTTCTACTCCAGAAAAATTAACTTTTGGCAATAACGTGCTTCCCCGCTGACCTATATCACTATGCCAAATTACTTGACGAGTGAAATCAAGTTCTGACGGATTAAACATGAACTCAATATCTTTGGCCTGCCCGCTGGGGTCGCTATGCACTATCAGTTTTGCTTTTACAAGTTGCATTGCGTTTTTCTCAACCTTTTAAATGTATTAAAATTACCAGGGTAAACAGCCTCCAGACCGTCCCCATCGCTCGCGCCTATAGATTAGACGGTGGTGCAAAAGCTGCTCGATTTCCTGGGTCAGCCGTTCTAGTACATCTGCTGCCTGTTCAGATTTTGAGGAAATCTTATCGGTTGCAATAGTTTGGTGTGAAAAGATTCGGTTGCTTTGATGGAAGCCTCTACGTTCCATCTGAGAATTTAGATACGGACTGATGCGATCGCAAACAATCTGTGCAAGTAATTCTAAATCTTTTGCTGCTTGCTCATTAGTATTGACAGTTGGAGTTAGGACTTCCTCAAGTTTAGGGTTTTGGGGTGCAAAAGTACCTGGTGGAAGCTTACCTTCCTGCTGGGTCAAGTCTTCGGTTTGCGACAGAGCTTTAGCACGTTGGTCATGGCGATCATTCGTCATAAGCCAGTAACTCTCGAATACTAAACTATTGTGTCGATCGATGGGTTGATGTCTTCGCTGCATTACTCCGATTGAGCTGCTGCAATCGGTCATCAACACCATCGTCAGAAGCGCTGTTAGATCGCTTTGACGATTTAGACTCAATAGAGGGGTTAAGGGACTTCCAATTAAAAAAATAATCAATCACTGTCTAAGTAGGGGAGAGAAAGAAGAATATCATTTAAATAAATTGATTAATTTATTCTCTGGAAGTCCCTAAACTCACTCATGATTAAACTTCCAATTTACGTTCATTCCCAGGTGCTCTCAGCAAAATATCCCTTCGCATCCCTAGAGACTGCATCGCCACCAGCGGACTGCTTACTAATTTTTAAACCCTCAAATGCTAAAGTTAATTCTTCAACTGCAACCGTATTGCCATTAGCCTCTAAACTAGGGAGTTTCCACCCCACTGGAATAGCACCAATTAGGCACCAGCTCTTCATGATATCCCCAGCTTGGTTATAGGTCACAATATTAACGTTGCGTCGTTGCGTTGTTTGCTCAAATAATTCGCTTAACCACTGTGAAAAGGTATTGTCGTCAGTTGTGCCCCGCTTTAGTGTGATATCTGAAAAACGAGTGTGTCCTAAGCTAATTCTTTGCTGATCGTTTACGCCACCCTCTTGATATACCTCTTTTTCTACGTCAATACTGATACCCGAACATTCCGAGAATGAGGCAACTGTATTTTCTTCAATTTCTATATAGAATCGGTTGGTTGTGACGTAGTTCTCAACGTTAGAAATGGATTTTTGACCACTTGAATTACTGGATTTTTGACTACTTGAATTACTAGATTTTTGACTACTTGAATTACTGGGTTTTGATGCAGCCATTTTATTGTCTTCCTGTACTAGAGTTACCGATTCTTTCTTTTTGAATTTTGATATCTGCGTTGAGTTGTTCGTAAACGCGATCGCATAATTGATGCATTAGCATCGGATTGTTGAGATATTGTTGCGCTGACTTTGCCAGACGGTTATACTCAAAATCTGTGTCGGTTAAGTTTGTATGACTATTTTGGGGCATAGACATCACCGAATCATTGATGAGCGTTAACTTCCTAAGACGACCGCTACGCTATGAATGTGCGTAAGTCGGTGGGTAAGCCCATAATAGAATGGGTAATGAAGCATGAAAACAGACAAACGTCGGGTTTCAAACCCCAAAAGGCAGTTCCTTAAAATTACTTCCAACTTTGAATCAGCATCTGGGCATCCTTAAAAAAGTGGCTTGTCTCAGAAATTTGTTGAGCCATAGCTCGCGCATCGCGAAATTTACCATTTCTAGCCAACTCTTTGGCAAAAGAAAGTCGACAAAGATCCAACTCTTGCAGTTTTTTCTGATACTGCTCTGAGCTAGGCTGCTCTTCTAAAACCATTATGTTATCAGTAGAACGATTGATGCGGCTTGAAGAAGGCTCTAGTTGCCTGCCTAGATGAAAACGAGATTGTAGTTGCTTTAAGTCAATCTTCCTCCAGATTGAATCAAAAAATTGCCTTATGCTACTTATAAAGCGTGAGGTTAACGAGCCTGATGTCCGAAACATATCTCGAAAAATATTTGGATGGAATAGTTGATACGCCCGATTTTTTGGCACAATTGTCAGTGTTGATGACTGCGAAGATTGTGGCATTTTCAATTGGTGAACCGTTTGATCTAGATTAGTAGACAATGGCGGCATTGCTTGATAGACTGTTCGATCCGCTGGATTATGAATGGCTGAGTCCGAGTATTGGACAATAGTCCGATCTGTTAGGTTTTGAGTGACCGAATCTGAGTATCGGACAATGGTGTTGTCATGGTTTTGAATTACAGCATCCCCAGTAGCATTAAGATTTTTAGAATCATCCTTTAAGGAAAATTGAGCAATCGGATTTGGCATCAGGCTTACTGCCTCAACGGTTCGGGTAGGTTGGGATGAAGAGCTGATCTGTTCTACTTCTCCAGGTTTTTGCGGCCACAGAGATACATGATTGACCAATACTACCGAAGGAGAATCTTGGGGGCTTGGTTTTGGTAGTTTTTGCAAAATGGTCTTGTTATTTTCTGCTTCTGCTTTTGCTTTGGCAAAAGGATTTGCGACTTGCACTATGGTCATATTTTCCGAGATTTGTGCTAACAATGCTTCTGCATCAATGTCAGTGTTTATTGCGACCTGAGAAGGTCTGAGCGATGGAGTTTTGACTGAGTGAGTCCCGATCCATTCAGGCTGGGGCGATATGCGTTCGCTCTCTTTTACCTGTTCGAGTGCCTCCCGTAACTTTTGCTCTGAAGGGTTAAGATCGTTGGATGGATTCTGCATAGAGTGCTGTCTCATAATGATTAAGTGTATAGGTTAAGACATCAATAAACATTTATTTTTTAGACGACAAGTCTAGAAAATATTGGTTGGTTTTGCAGCCTTGTGAGTGCCTATCCAATTAGCACAACGTTGAAAGAAGATAATCTCAAATTAAAGCAGAGGGAGAAACGCAGAAAACAAAGAGTCATACTTTTAAGCAACTACTTAGATATAGACTATATAACTCTATATAAGGGAAGTTTAAAGTAAAAGAGATCAGACAGAAGTCTGATTTGATGGGAGCATCCCAAATGTGCAAAAATACAGAAAGAAACATTTCTTCACATCCCTTTTAGACGATCGCCTATGAACCAATACGGTTCAGTTAAGGCTATGCAGTGCTTAAAATAGCAAACACAAGAGGATTGGTTATTATTCCAGTGCCTCTGTGTTTAACTTTTTTAGAGCGAAATTTTGATCCAGGCTTTTTAACAACCCTTGGGTTATTTCTATGAACCCTTTCAGGTAAAACTTGGTCGAGGATTTCCACAGTTAACCAATTCAAAAAAAGGGGAAATCTTGTGGTTGCAAACGCTGAAATTTCGGGAGGGCACGACGAACAACTCGTAATGTTCCAGTGAAACTTAGACGCAAGGGTGCAACTTCTCCACTGGTGGCAGCTTGAAAAATTAACAGCCGGATAGCCCAATGTCCTAATAATACAGCATTTACGGCTGTTATGAGGTACAGTAGCAGCAACTGGCAAACCAGTTT
>CAXUOL010000717.1:0-3904 GCA_964252435.1 uncultured Nostoc sp. | reverse complement strand
GAGCGCCGTGGCGCGATCGCAACTCTATGAACCCCAACCTGCTCCAACTCCAAATTGAGATTTTCTTCGAGCGCTTGCAGCAAGGCGTTTACGACCATCCTGTGTATTTGGCGATGGCCCTGGAAAATCTCACCAACCAGGCATGGGATGAAGTCGATCGAGTTTACCCAAATTTGTGAATCTGTGACAAAGCTTGCCCTGAGCGAATAAGCTGAAAGTCTAAAACTTCAAAACAACTATTTGCGATCGCACAGTTCATCAGCGCGATCGCTTTTTATTGGGCATTGGGCATAGGGGAGAGGGGGAGAGTGGTACTATTGCCGTGTTACACGGCAATTCAGAATCTATGGGACGGACTGAGACAACCTGGGAATCGGGTAGCACTTGGAACAGTGGGGAAACAACTACAATCCGTGTGCCGAGCGCGCTCAAAGATGACATTTTGGCTTACGCTAGAGCGGTAGATATAAACGATGTAGTCCCCTTGCCAGCAGGGGATTTCTTACAGATAATTGACCGCTACATTGCTTGGAGAACCAAGAATTACCGCTCTACTCAGCTTTTCTTCAAGCCAGATATTACCGCTCGTACCTGGGATGAGTTGCGGAAGCTTCAGAAGCTGCTGAGGGAATCTCCTGAATTATTGAGGGAGTAAAGCCCTTGCGACATTTTTGACAAAACCACCTTTGTATGAGTGTGTTGTCAGATAATTTATAACTACCGTTCTTAAAAATTAGTGTTACTTGGTGACATCCATGGTGGGCGATTTGTCGTCATTTTTCCAGCCTCGGATTAGTTTCTTAATCTCAGATGGAAGCTTACCATCTGCGATCGCACTTTCTACAACTGCCCTGCGTTGCACAGCCAGGGGTGATGCAGTGCTACCACCACAAATGTGGCAATGGTGAATTTTCCTTTCCTGCATCCAGCAGTAACGATAATAGTTATGTTTGCTGTTGCCGCGTTTGACCCAGTACTTCTCAACCCAATGAGTATGTTCGGGAGCAGGGGGGCAAGGTTCTTTGCCAAGTGTACTGTGTTCGGGAGCAGATATGTGTGTATCATGCTCCCGAACAAAACAGTGGCCATCGCCCGTGATTTTTTGCGAAATCTCACTGACTAATACAGAAACCTGTGTATCCTGCTCCCGAACAGTTGACTCCCACTGCTCCCAAGCAAGCGAGTAATCATCCCGGTTTAAATAGTCGTCTGGGTCTGGTGGCTCGTCGCTGTCATCAAAGAAAATTGTCAGTTGTCCATTGTCACTTAACTTGCGGGGTACTTCTCCAAAGTCAGCAGGGTTCCATTTCTGTTCTGGCTCCTCGTGTTCGGGAGCAGATCCGATTTCATCCAAGGCAGGATCGGAAACAGGAGTCGGGAGTGAAGAAAGCGTAAAAGCTTCTAAATCAAAAAGTGTAGGTTGGTTCATAATCAAACTGGTTATTATGGTCGCTGCTCCTAAAAGGGGCAGTTTTTTTATGCAGTTGTTTCCTAGTAATCCCTTGGCAGATTGGTTGGTAACAAAGATTTTAAGAACATACTGAATTGGTCAACCCGGAAATACTGGTCTTCCCAATAGCAGTTCTGTAAACATCTGATTAACCAACCTTGAGGATTGGGAATCATTGGCTTACCTGATGAATATTTTTCATGACCTCCGCGTTTAACAAAGTGTTTTAATGCTTCTCGAATATCTTCTATGTCAAATTCAAACAACTGGTTAGTTGTAGGTTTATTCGGGTGAAAGTAGATTTGATACTCGCCACAAGTTTTAAGTATCTCGTGTCTTCTTTCTAACTCTTGAAACTCTTCTGTTGATATATGAGTAGAAGAATTGCTGCTGCTGCCTAACACGTCTTCGACAGATTGGGCATTTGAGGGGTCTAAAGTGGAAGTCGAGTTAAGTTTTCTGGACTTTTGTTCTGGACTTTTTTTAGGTGGATTTAACCAGGATATTGGTCGTAAAACTAACCTGAATTCATAAGGAGAGGTGAATTTTTTTATTATCCGGATTACCCGGCACTCTACTAGTTTGTTGAAGATATGTTTCAGCCACTTATCTGAAAATCCTTTTCCCCGAATTTTGGCTATCCAGGTGTTAAATTCATTTTTCAGATGCGGTTCAAGTTCGATACCCTCACCAAGCCTCGCTAGCCACTGCCAAAGTATTTTCGCTGCGGGGCAAATATGGTGCTGATGACAGAATGCCTCGTGTAATTCAGTCCAAGAATGACGTTTTTCTCTGCTATTTTGTGGCATAATACTATTAGTTAATTTTCAGAGAGCCACCACGATCGCGAAATCTTCCGGTGGCTTTTTGGTTTTTTAGTTCAGTGAATGGCGTTTCAGCTTGATGCTCTTTGCTATCTCTTTTGTCCGATCCACTAACTCAGGATTTAGCTTGAATAGATTTGGCAAGTCGGCTAATACAAATGCTGCTAACACGATCGCTTGGTCGGGTTCCAGTTCTGGGTCAATGGTGCGGATATAGTCGAAGAATTTCTCTAGCTCGTAGATGGCAAGGCTTCTGGCTCGAACTACTTTTGATGAGATTTTTGATTTAGTCATTGGTTATTAGTGATTGGTCAACTGCGCGATCGCACCCCATCCCCCAACCCCACACCGCGCGAGCAATTCACACAGAAGGAAGCTGCGCCGCGGGGAGCAAAACAAAACCGCCCATACACCTTGACGGTGGCTTTTTTTTTAGTTATCGGTCATCGGTCATTGGTTCGCTGTTGCTTGATGTATTCGCACTGAGTTTTGATTTCGGAGAGCAATTTTTGATTGCGTTCAACAATCGTCGGCAGATGGGCTAAAAATGATGCTGCCATCAATGTCGCTTCAAACTGTTCGAGTTCTGGATCAACGGTTCTGAGATAACTTATAAACTGCTCTAAGCTCTCGCTGACAACTTGCAGCGCCGATAAAGATTTTGGATCGATAGTCCCTAGCTTGATTTCATCCATTTTTGTCAGAATTGTCATTAGTTATTGGTTATCTGCGATCGCACCCCACCCCGCGATCGCAATTCACACAGAAGGAAGCTGCACCGCGAGGAGCACCAATCCCCCCACTCCCCACACCGCGATCGCTAAAACAAAACCGCCCTAACCTCTACAGGCAGGACGGTTTTATTTAACTTCTATTACGTCATCTCCGCTCTCTTCGTGAGTTACCAGGTAATAAATGTCGCTTTTTATCTGGTTTGTCTCTTCCTTAAATTCATTTTCAGCTTCTTCACTTTCTCCCAGCCGCGCCTTTAACCGAGCTTGGTGAGCATGAACGTATTCTAAGTGCCGCTTCTCTAAGGCTTCCAGGCGCTCTATGATTTTCCCAGCAGTCGTGTCCCTGATTGGGACGAGCTTCCAATCTGGATTTCCCCTGTCGCTATCTTCTCTATTAGCGCTGATCTCGATAGTCCCATTGCTTTGGCTTTTTTTTGCAACTCCTCCCATGCGCTCTGACTTAGCTTGAGTCCCACTGTCGTTACGTCTTCCGCCGATTTTTTCGTTCTTCCCATTTACACAATCCATAGATTTCCCTCCATTTTACATGAGCAGAATAATTAAGCATGAGCAAAATGCTTGACAATAATTCTGCTCATGCTTAATATACATTATGTATTCTGCATTAGCAAAATACTTTTTTAAGCTCCCCCCTCACCCTTGCCATTGAGCCTGTGAAGGCATATTCAGGAGCAAGCACCCACGCCACTGCATGAAGCCCCGGCGCGGAAACACCCTCAACTGCAAGGCACTCCATAGCTAACGCTCGGAGTACTGGCTAGATAAGCAAGGCACTCCATAGCTAACGCTCGGAGTACTGGCTACATAAGCAAAGCACTCTATAGCTAACGCTCGGAGTACTGGCTACATAACACTTAATCACCAGAGAACCGAGC
>CAXUOL010000716.1:0-3910 GCA_964252435.1 uncultured Nostoc sp. | reverse complement strand
GGAACTGGATTTTCTTGTTTCCCCCCTTTATAAGGGGGGATTAAGGGGGGTAAAATGCGTGTGGAATAAGCGTTTGAACTTAAGTTGACACCAATGTACAGATGTACGCCCCTACCTATTTATCTGTATCAGATATTTCGTGAAATGATATTACCCCATCACTAATACACCCTAAAAAATTGGATTTTTTAATTGGGAATCTCTTAACTTAACATGAGTTCAACGAACCTCTTCCACCTAGCCCAATACCGTTCAGTTAAACCCAAAATCCTTAGAGATACGTTAGCCCAGCAAGATGAAGCACAATTTCGTATCTCTACAGGTCAAGGTCAAATTCCCCATCTAAAATCCAAAATCCAAAATGGTATTAATTAGAGGCAAGCAATAAATGTCCAGCTTGCCATATATGTTCCCACAAATATACTGGGATAATCAGTACTACTATCGGAAACAAACCAGTCAGGAGTCGCTTTCTGCTGTCGAACCCTCTTTTCCAAACCAATTTGTAAAGATATATTCTCGTGAACAATTTTTGCATTAGCAATTTCTAGCATTTTCTCTATTGACTTTTGTAGCCACTCTGCTCGAACAAACAAACTGTGAGATGGATGATCGCCGTAGCAAAAAGGTACAATGAGAACAAGATATCCTTTGTCGTTTAGTATTTTATTCAGGCAAAATTGAATAATTTCTTGATCGTCTTTTTTTTCTTGGGTATCTTTGTTAATACTGTGAAATAACAAACCCGCTAGCACGACTGCATCAAATTTTTGATTATCTTCAACAAGTTCAGACAAAAAAAGCGATAAATCTTTGGTAACAAACTTTCTATTTGGGTAGAGTTTTAAACATTGTTCAATAGCTAATTCACTGTGATCAACTCCTAGATAGTCACATCGAGCCGGAAGATATTTGCTTAAAGCCCCATTACCACATCCTAAATCTAATAAAGAGAATGATTTTTCAGGAAAAGCGTTACTTAAAAAACCACCTGTAGGTGTGTATCGGGTGATATTTTCCGGGGATTCAAAGTAAGAATAATAGTCATCTTGGAAACGTTCTTCTTCAGATGTTGCACGCTCAGGTACTAAATTTGTCATTCCAAAACCCTCATTTTCTCAAAGTTGTTTGATTACAAAATTGCTCTTTCAGAATCTTGTGAACTACTAAAAACACTCTGTTAAGCAAGTATAAAATATAACTTGCTCTCTTTCCTGTATAAGAAACAGGTTTCTATTCTCAGCATATTTGCTATAGTTAATTTAAAAAATATCTTTTTGGATAGATAAAAATTTCATCCTTAGAGGATGTTTAAAATATCGCAAAATATACTATACATCAATACGATTCAGTTAAGTTTTTGGTATTAATTTCGGCAAATAGAGGCGCGAACTTATGCTTCGTGTCGAGGCGCTAACGCTTCTCTACAGAGCATTTCGGGCTTAACTGAACAATATTGCAATCTCAGAAGAATAACCTCACACAGTCCACTAAAACGAAGAAAATTTTCTCAAAACTCTTCCATAACCTATTAGTTATTTAAAATATTTCAAAAAAAGCATCATCTAATTCATAACCTAGAATTTGCGCCATAGATTTTAGCCGCGAGAGGCTGGGGATATCTTGCTGTTTGAGCCAATCACCTAAAATAAAGATTTTGTGCATCAAAAATATCTCTAAGGCTTCAGGATTATACTGAATACCTTCTTGGGAACTGAACTGGTGTGGTACAAGCATGGCGGCATAACGGGCAAATTCCTGAGCTTTCCAATCTAGTAAAAATGGCAACCAGGGATATTTGGCATCTAGACGCACAAACCACAGCCGCACCTCTGGAATTTCTGAGAGTTCCCGTGGGTCGCCAGGTTCGAGATTGTAATTGATATCAAAGCGTAGCTGCTGTTCGTGGGATGCGACCCCATCTTGCAGCAGTTTTTCAATCACCGTTGATGCAGGGGACAGATCCAGATTGTTAATGAAGTCATTATTGAGTGCGATCGCAATTGTCATTGATTTAGCAGCCACTTTCTTGATGTTCAACTGTAGGATCGAGAATATACAGTAGCAGCTTTCAGGGATTTACGCTACATAAGTCTGACGTAATTTTAGATTTTAAATTTTTTAGTATTAAGTAACTTTTACTTTATAGAAACTTATGGGAAGCTAATATCTACTGGAATGAAACCAAGTTTACCTTTTGTTTGCTGAATCAAAAACATAGTGACTACAACCATTGGCATCACTAAATTTATTTCAGTAATTTGTTGAGCAATAAAACTTTCAGATAAAACTTTACCTCCCAATCTTATTGAATCATTTGATAAACCGTGCATCACAATAGCTATTATGGTAGATTCCCCGACTTTATTAAAGAAATAAGTCATAATTATTGAAATTAAGATAAATTTGCACGTAAGGATGAAAAACATAGATAAAAAATTTATTATTCCATAATCGAATAATAAATTAATTTTCACTGGAATATGCCACATCGACCAAAGAAACCCTAAGAATGTCGATGCTTGCAAAGGTCGAAAACGTTTTTGTAATAAAGGTAGAGCAAATCCTCGCCAGCCATTTTCTTCAAATAAACCTCCAGCATCTAGAAACATGGCAATAATCAAGCCACTCAAAAAATTAACCGAGAAAAAGTTGATATCCCAGACAAAATCTTTTTCAGCAAGTAGCAACTTATTTAAACCGGCAGAAGCCAGATTCATCAAACTAAAAACTAATATGCAAATTCCCCAAATTTTCAGCACATACTGCCAGTTCAGCCCTTTTTTGCAAAAACGAAAACGGTTTTTCAGTTCTAATAAACCTTTTTGTCCGTATGCAGTACTAGCAACTATAAATACTGCAATGTCTGGTGCTGCTACTTGTAATATTGCAAGGATAACTCCAAAAAACGCTCCGGGTTCTGCTGATACTACTCGAAATGCAGTTACTAAATCAGTATTAAATTGAATGCCAGTTTTTTCGATTGCTCGCTCTACTGCAACATCAGCACCTGTCAATAAAAAAACTGGAATAATCAGAATTACAATTAAGAGTGAAATCACGTAGTACCATGCGAGTGGGTACTTTTTTACATTAACTGTAAATTGTCTTACCATAATCAAATGTTACTCTTGTCGTTGCTATAATTGCCTAAATTAAAATAAAAAATTACTACCTATTAATATGGTATGCCATTAGAATTAGCCTACTTAGGTAAGGCAATGCCTACCCCAAGGTGGACATTTACAGCAATTTTAAGTTAAAGTTGTAATGAGTTTGTTTTAGATTAAGGTCTGATAAAGTAGCCATCAACAAGCAAAAAAAATCATAATCGCCACCTGTCACTTCCACAGCATCAAAAGCCAAAACATAAGTGCAGGTAAAACAGCGGTGTGCAATATAGTTGCATATATTAAATAACCAATAAACGTTTAGACGGGAAAATTCCCCCAACAGTTAACAAGCTGTAATATGCAAAAACAAACAATTACTACAAAACCAATTCGTTCCTTAGAAGATGCGCTTGAGCGCTGTCAAATCCTGGGTATGCGCGTCAGCCGTCAGCGTCGCTTTATTCTGGAATTACTTTGGCAAGCAAATGAACATCTTGCTGCAAGAGAGATTTACGATCGCTTGAACCACCAAGGTAAAGAGATCGGTCATACCTCTGTTTATCAAAATTTAGAAGCATTATCCAGTCAAGGCATCATTGAGTGTATTGAACGCTGTGATGGGCGTTTGTATGGCAACATCAGTGACTCTCACAGTCATATAAACTGTGTGGATACAAATCAAATTCTTGATGTTCATGTGGAACTACCAGAAGATTTGATCCGCAAAATTGAAGAAGAAACAGGAGTGCGGATTACTGACTACAGTATCAACTTTTTTGGCTACCGCAATCCGCAGG
>CAXUOL010000715.1:0-3917 GCA_964252435.1 uncultured Nostoc sp. | reverse complement strand
AATGCCTTATATTAATGTTCGTGGCGTTGAGCATTACTACGAATGGGTGAAAAAAACATCCGGTTCTTTGGTAAAGCCGGTGATGGTTTTCATGCATGGTTGGGCTGGTTCGGCTAGATATTGGCACAATACTGCTGATGCTCTATCGGAACAATTTGATTGTTTACTCTACGATTTGCGGGGATTTGGTCGTTCTCGTGGAAAGCCAACTATCGCCCAAGCCAGTGAAGCTGTTGCTGAATCTGAGTCACCACAGGAAGAATCAGAGGCAATCAGAGAGTTAACCTATGAATTAGAGGAATACGCTGATGATTTGGCAGCTTTGGTAGATGGGTTGCATATTCAGCGTGTTTATATCCATGCTCATTCGATGGGTGCTTCTGTTGCCACTTTATTTTTTAACCGCTATCCCGAACGAGTAGAACGAGGAATTTTAACTTGTAGCGGTATTTTTGAGTACGACGAAAAATCTTTTAGTGCTTTTCATAAATTCGGTGGCTATGTAGTGAAATTCCGTCCCAAATGGTTAAGCAAAATTCCATTTGTTGACCGAATGTTTATGGCCAGATTTTTATATAGTTCCATACCACATTCTGAACGGCAAGCTTTTTTGCAAGATTTTCTCGAAGCAGATTACGATGCGGCTTTAGGGACAATTTTTACTTCAGTCAGTAAGGCTCAAGCTGAAGTGATGCCGCAAGAGTTTGCCAAACTGACAGTGCCAACTCTACTTGTGGCGGGGGAGTATGACAAAATTATTCCAGCTGAGATGGGACGTCAAGCAGCCGCACTGAGTAACAAAGTAGAATTTGTGATGATTCCCAACACAGCGCATTTTCCAATGTTGGAAGATGCACCAACTTATCTGCAACGGGTACAAGAGTTTTTACAAATTAACACGCCACAACAGCAAGTGGGTTAGCTTGTTGTAAACTTGAGTTTTTGATTGAGATACTCGTTACCTGTTTTTGCATCAGAGTTAGTTCCAAGATGTTATTTTCGGATAGCCTGCACAAATTCGGCAACAGCGTCGTACTGGTCAGGATGCCCGATATATTGCAGTAACAAAGCTGGGTCTAAATTCGGGAAGAAACCATTACGGTGTACTTCCTCATATTCGCTACCCGCATTTAAACGAAATATTTTTATTTGGTCAGATTTCCAGAACCAAAGTTCAGGCACTTTCTTGGGTTTGTATAAATCTTTTCGGTTAATTGTGCCGCTAGTAACAATAACTTCAATAACAATGTCAGGAACTTCTCCTTTTGTGTTGATGCTGTAAGACTCATCGGGTGTGCCAGAAACATACCCAGATTCTTCTAAAGTAAAACCACCACGACCGTAAAACCGGATGCCCAACTCTCTCATATAAGCTTCTAGCAAGTAGCTGAGAGTTCTTTTTATGTACTCATGTTTTTCACCAATGGGGGACATAATTTCTAATATTCCTGACAAATAAGAGAGTCGGACATTGCGGTTGTCTTTTAGCTATGCCTCAATAGTTTTGAATTCCTCCCAAGAAACATCTGCGACGGTCACTAGTTTTTCTTGTATGGGATAGTCCAGAAGTGGGATGCTCATATCGCCTCTCAACAGTTTCAGATATACATCTACTTGATTGCTTTCAGCAAACCAATGTAAGGTTGGATTTCCACAATCATAATCCTGAGTTATTTGTTAGGTATGTCCGCCTATGCCATTTTTAGCTCTCTTTAGTACCCTTTGGATTAACTCAAACCCAGTTCTCGTTTTAGCAAGTTAATCGAGTTAGCGCCGATATAATTTTCAACCTTAATCAGCTTTGGTGGACGAATAATATCTTCATCAGCTGCTTGCACGGCTGCTTGTACTGCCGCAAAACTGGCTTGGTCGCTAATGATGACCTCAGCCCGCTTAACCATTGCCTGAAGTTTATAAGCATCTTTTGGTTGCGAAGTCATCACCAGTAGTTCATCACCCCGCAGACCGTGGAGGATGACTTCTGCTGCTCGTGCAATCCCGGAACTGAGGCTAACTATCCCAACACAGTTTTCTTTTGGTAGGGTTTTTAATAGGTTGAGTTCCTTGCTGTAGTCGTAGATATCGAGAGGAATCACCCGTGCAGCTTTTGGAGCTGCGATCGCTTCCACATTACTGATAAAATATCGACTGGTGACTACTGTCGCAGAGGTAGTTTTATCTAATACAGCTGTTAATTCTTCCATTGCTACCAACTGGACTGGGATTTTTAGCGATCGTTCTAATTCATACACCATCAATTCACCAGCACCCATATCATAAGATGGAACTGCAACCAGTACCCGCGCACTACAACGCAAGCGCCAGTCAATTTCCGCTAAAAATAGCTCTCTAGCCTGATTCAGCGAACATCCTTGAGAGAGCAACTCGTCAAGTGCTTGCTGGACAACTTGATAGGCATCAGGATTTTGCTTGAGAATTGGTGATTGCAGCCTACTACCGCCTTCATGACCTTGGGCACGAACATAAATACCCGAACCAGCCATACTTTCAACAAATCCGTCTTCCTCTAGTTGACGGTAAACCTTACTTATGGTATTACGGTGTAACCCAGTTTGCATTGCTAGCGCCCGTGTGCTTGGTAATTTGTAAGCCGGGGGATATTGTCGAGAAGCGATCGCAAATCGGATTTGATTAAACAGCTGGGTTGATGCGGGAATTTCGCTGTCTGGCTGAATACGGAATTGAATCATCACCAAACCTCCTGAATACTAAGTGCTAATGAGTGCTGAGTTCTGAGTGCTGAGTGCTGAGTTTTGAGTATTAAGTGTTGCTTTTATACTCAACACTTTTAACTCAGCATCCTTTTATGACCAGCTACATTGGCTACATCTCAAATATGTTTATTTACATATAAAATTTTTCTGATACAAATTTCTAATGCTTTCACTATTGGTTATTGATAATTTAATTAAAAAAAAGCTAGGCATACTGGCATAGTTATATCAAATAAACACACCGCTAATCACATAGCACTGGTAAAAATTATTATGACAGAGCAAGCAACAATTACCACAACGGTTAATCTTTTGCAAGATAATATTCAAGTGTCTGCTTATCTAGCAGAGCCAAAAGAACCTGGCTCTTACCCAGGAGTCGTAGTATTACAAGAGATTTTTGGTATCAACACTCACATTCGGGAAGTTACAGAACGAATTGCCAAACTTGGGTATGTAGCGATCGCACCTGCACTTTTTCAACGGATTGCTCCTGGTTTTGAAACCGGATACACACCCGAAGATATTGAAACAGGCAGAAGCTACGCCATGCAAACTCAAGCCTCAGAGTTATTGAGCGATATTCAACTAGCAATTGACTACCTCAAAAATCTGCCTCAAGTGAAAAAAGATGGTTTTGGCTGTATTGGTTTCTGCTTTGGCGGTCATGTCGCATATCTTGCAGCCACCCTGCCAGATATTAAAGCTACAGCTTCCTTCTATGGTGCTGGAATTACCACTCGCACACCGGGAGGTGGCGCTCCCACTCTTACCCGCACCAAAGAAATTCCAGGCATTCTCTATGCCTTCTTTGGCAGGGAGGATACTAGCATCCCAGCCGAACAAGTAGATGAAATTGCAGCAGAGTTAGAAAAATATAAAATTCCTCATCGTGTGTTTCGCTACGATGGAGCTGATCACGGATTTTTCTGTGACCATCGCGCCAGTTATAATCCTAAAGCTGCGGCTGATGCTTGGGAGCAAGTAAAACAACTCTTTAGTCAACTAAACTGAAGCATACACAGCCAAGTTCGTCATTGGTCATTGGTCATTGGTGAATAACAAAGGACAAATGACAAATGACAAATGACAATCTAAACTTCAGTTGCACCATATCAAATAACAACTAATCTTCAAAAGTCATGAATTCCGAATCGAAACTTTCTCAAACAGCCAATTCGC
>CAXUOL010000714.1:0-3925 GCA_964252435.1 uncultured Nostoc sp. | reverse complement strand
CACAAGGGGAGGGTTGGGGAGGGGTGATTCAAGGATTTTTGCAAGAGGTCTAATGTAATCTTAGTTACTAAGATACATGATGAAAACAGATTTTAAAAGTTGATTCTGCCCTCATTTAGTAATTTATATCCAGTTGCTAATGCTGTAAAAGCAATTATGAAATTCCATAAGCTAGTTGGCTGTAAAATAACTCCACCGCTTAAGAAAACTAGTACTATGCCAATGCCTAAAAAAATCCATCCTAAGTTACCAGTTTCTCTTTGAAAAAAGACTAATGCAAATATACCTATCATCGTTGCCAAAACTGAAGCTGTAGCGGGTAAACTCCGATAAAAATATGAATAGTAACCGCTAACAAATATGATGTTTTGACCAAAAAAGTATAATCCTGTGAAAAGTAGAATTAAACCTATAAGTTTGATTAACAATCTGCCCATATGTGATATTTTTAATGGCCTAAGCCAATTTTTATCCGATTATAGTGGGGTTTTTAAATCTTGCCAAATTTTACCTACATAAAATTTGTTTTACGTAAATATACTGAAATTCAATCCGGGCTGTCTGAAAATGTCAGTACAAGTAATGTTGATTACATCAAGTAGTCCTTGCCAGCGTTTTATCAAGGTGCTTTAATAGCGATCGCATTCGGCAAAACAGTCTCACTTACAGAATATGTACAAAACTTGCAGCGACTCGACATCGCTGCTGGTGTTGATAAAATTACAGACTCAAAACATTAAACTCAAAGATATGACAAGCTAGTAGCATATCTTTGACACTAAATTCTCCCGAAAGCTGAATAGGAGCATACATGGAGCCAATTATTGCTATAGTTTTAGCCCTTATAGGTTATGCATTAGGTTCTGCAAAACTGATTAATCAAGGAAATGAAGCCCTAGTCGAACGTTTAGGGCGGTATCATCGCAAACTTAAGCCGGGACTGAACTTTATTGTTCCCTTGGTAGATCAGATTGTGATGGAAGATACTACACGAGAGCAGTTTTTAGACATCAAACCTCAGAATGTAATCACCCAAGACAATATTTACGTAGAAGTGGACGCTATTGTATACTGGCGGATTCGAGATATCGAGAGAAGCTTTTACGCGATTGAGGATCTGCAAGGGGCATTGACACAGATAACCACAACCACGCTGCGGGAAATCATTGCTCAGAATACCCTAGAGCAGACCAACGTCTCTAGAGCCGAGATGGACTCAGCAATCTTAGACCAGTTAAATAGTATAACGGCAGATTGGGGAGTTGATATTCTCCGGTTAGATATTCAGAGAATTACTCTACCTGAGAGTGTCCGAAAGTCTAGGGAAGAGGAACAAGCCGCCGTCATCAAAAAACGGGCACTGATTACCGAAGCAGAAGGGGAAAAAGAAGCTGCTATAAAAAAAGCAGAAGGAACTATGGCTTCAGTGCAAATCATTTCTCAAGCTCTCCGTTCCAATCCCGACAGTCGGGACATTCTGCGGTATCTTGTGGCTCAAGATTACGTAGATGCTAGCCAAAAACTTGGTGAGAGCAGTAATGCCAAAATTGTCTTTGTAGACCCAGCTAACTCAACTGAAATGTTTCAGGAGTTGATTGCCGAGTCGATAGTTACAGAAGGCAATGGCAGAAAAACCGAAGAACAGTAATACTTAAGAGTTATGCTGTGCGGTTTGTCTCAATAGGGCATCAGCTACTAATGAAACATCGCGCATTTCTTGAACATCGTGAACTCGGAGGATATCAGCGCCATTAAAAATAGCAGCACAACAAGCTGCTGCCGTTCCCCAAACTCGTGCTTTGGGATCTGGTTGATTTAAAATGCGACCAATAAAACTTTTACGAGATGCTCCTACTAAGATAGGGCAGTTGAGTGGGGCGAGCGATCGCAAGCCGCGAAAAATTTCTAAATTTTGCTCATAGTTTTTAGCAAAACCAATACCAGGATCGATAATAATTTTATCCAGGTCAATACCCGCAGTAGTTGCTGCCTCAATTTGCCGAGCCAAAAAACTATAAATCTCACCGAGCAAATCTTGATAATCAGTCTGTTGTTGCATTGTCTGTGGTGTTCCCCGGATGTGCATTAAAATCATCGGCACACCTAACTCTGCAACTGTTGGCAACATTTCTGAGTCAAAAGTGCCGCCAGAAATATCATTAATAATATCTGCTCCAACTTCTACGGATGCCCTGGCTACAGCAGCACGGGTTGTATCTACAGAAATCGGAACTGAAATCTCTGGTCTTAACACCTGTAATACCGATAGTACCCGGTCAAGTTCCTCCACCAGAGTTATTTGCTTTGCCCCTGGTCGAGTTGATTGACCGCCCACATCGATGATGTCAGCACCAGCAGCCACCAGTGCTTGCGCCTGTACTAAAGCGGCAGAGGAAGTGTTAAACTCACCTCCATCACTAAAGCTATCGGGCGTTACATTTAAAATGCCCATCAAATAAGTCCGCTGTCCCCAATTGAAACAGCGGCCTCGAATTATCAAGTTCCTTGGCATAAAACAGGAGTCAGAATTCAGGAGTCAGAATTCAGAATACTCCACCCGTGAAGGGATAGAGTATCAACTCTTGAAAAATATTTTAATTTTATTTCGCCCACAAGCAGCAATGTTTCAAGCAATATTCATTACCCAGTCGTACAAAATTCAATTCTGAATTCTGACTCCTGAGTTCTGAATTCTTATTATCTACATTAGCCATTCCCATGCTCTGCATGGGAACGAGAAAAAAGCACATCACACTGACTTAAAATTCACAATCCGAGCGAAACTCTCAGGTTCTAGACTTGCTCCTCCCACGAGGACACCATCAATTTCTGGTTGAGCCATAATCTCATCAATATTATTCGGCTTCACTGAGCCGCCATATTGAATTGATACATTCGGATTAGTCAACTGGCTGCGAATTAAGCCAATTATTCGATTAGCTTCCTCTACTTCACAAGTGTCACCAGTGCCAATCGCCCAAATCGGTTCGTAGGCAATCACCAAATTATCTTGATCGATATCTACCAAGGCTTTGTCGAGTTGGAGAGTAATCAGAGATTCAGCTTCTCCCGCATCTCGTTGTTGTTTGGTTTCGCCAACACAAAGAATTGGAGTCAAACCAAACCTTTGAGCAGTTCGGAGGCGCAGATTAACGGTGGCGTCCGTTTCTCCAAAGTATTGCCGTCGTTCGCTGTGACCGACAATCACAAAACGCACACCACTTTCTGTCAGCATTGGGGCAGAAATTTCACCCGTATAGGCTCCATATTCTTCCCAATGGACATTTTGTGCGCCCAGTTGGATGAGGCTGCCGTGCAAAGTCTTGGACAAAACGCTTAAATCAGTGAAAGGAGGACACAATATCACTTCTCGCCCTTGGGGGGTTTCCTCTAAGTGGGGCAGAAATCCTTGTAAAAACTCCTGGGTTTCTGCCTGGGTTTTGAACATTTTCCAGTTGCCGACAATAACGATTTTCCGCACAGGTAATTTAGTCAAGATCCTAACGCGTTATATTTAGATGCATTTTTCAGTATATAAGAAAACATACGCTATACCAGCAATTCCAGTCATTACTCCCTTAAAAATGCTCACACAATGCTCAAACAAGCTATTTTGAGTGTTTCAAGGTGATTATCAGGTATAAATCGCTACTCAGCAGCCATGCTCAAAAAATGCTCACCTTTTTACCTGGGTAAATGTCTCTCTATCTTATTATCTCAAAGTTCTTAGAGTATTACTTAGAGAACTTTCAACATATAACCCGAAAACTGAGGTCAATTTTTTCCCAAAAAACATAACTTTTTGAAATTCCTTTACCCTGCACCCCAAAGGGTAACAAAAAAGTCTATACTAACTCTCTTCCGCTCACTACCATCGCTTGTCTCAGGTCAGCTAGCAACTGTGCAACGTGTTTGTACCTCTCCC
>CAXUOL010000713.1:0-3931 GCA_964252435.1 uncultured Nostoc sp. | reverse complement strand
GGGCAGAGGGGAGAATAACTCTTAACTCCTAACTCTTAACTCAGCACTCAGCACTCAGCACTCAGCACTGTTTTGCCCCATGCCCCATTAAGGAATGTTGCTTTGTTTCTCATAAATGAGACGTGCATGATTGCCATCACTTATTTTCATGCAAGGGTTAATATAATCATGCTCCATGTATAAGCCTTTCCTGGAATTTTTAGAAAAAGAGCTATTTCAGCGATTTGATTTACAAAGTAGGGTCATTCCCCCTGGTTTGGAATTCAAAGTTAGCGATCGCGGCAGAAACCCAGCAACTATTCGCAGTTGGTGTCACCAATCTCAAGAGTTGCGGAAAATTCGTTATACCTACATTGATGCTGGAGAAAGCGCTCAAATTTTTAACAGCGTGATTTATCCCAGTCATCACTACGATTTACCTCTGTTAGGGATTGATTTTTTATCTTTTGGGAAAGTCAAAAACCTGATTGTGCTTGATTTCCAGCCTTTATTTCAAGATGAAGATTATCAAAAAAAATATATAGTTCCGCTAAAATCTCTTCATGATAAATACCCGGATTTGGCGCAAAACTTAGAAATGAAGTTTTACGATGCCAACCAGTATTTTTCTAAATACCTATTGTTTGCCAAAACCGACCCCCAAACAGTGGCAACGCGAGTCTTTGAAGCTTTTCAGGATTATTTAAACTTGTATTGGCAAATGTTAGCAGATGCCAAACCGCTGCAAGACCCTGAAGATATCCAGCGGATTGTCAAAGCCCAAAAAGACTATGACCAATATAGTGCAGACCGCGATCCAGCATCTGGTTTGTTTAGCAGTTACTTTGGTCATGAATGGGCAGAACGCTTTCTCCATGAATTCTTATTTGAAGATGCTGTTCCCCTAGCAGTCGGTGCCGGCAAAAGATGACCGAAGTGACGCTTTATCAACCATTTCTCGATTATGCGATCGCCTATATGCGATCGCGTTTGGATTTACAGCCCTATCCTATCCCCACTGGATTTGAGTCCAAGAGTGCTGTTGTGGGCAAGGGAAAGAACCAGGAAGAGGTTGTCACCACCAGTTATGCCTTTCAAACTTCAAAATTGCGGCAAATTCGTGCAGCTCACGTACAGGGTGGGAATTCGCTGCAAGTGCTGAATTTTGTGATTTTCCCCCGCCTCAACTACGATTTACCCTTTTTTGGGGCAGATTTGGTGACATTGCCAGGAGGACATCTAATTGCTTTGGATATGCAGCCCCTATTTCGGGACGATCTAGCATATCAGGCAAAATATACTGAACCAATTCTGTCCATTTTCCACGCCCATCAACAACATCTGTCTTGGGGAGGAGATTTTCCCGAAGAAGCACGCCCCTTTTTCTCTCCCGCTTTTCTGTGGACTCGTCCCCAAGAAACTGCTGTCGTAGAAACTCAGGTGTTTGCCGCTTTCAAAGATTATTTGAAAGCTTATCTAGATTTCGTGGAGCAAGCAGAAGCTGTAACAGATTCCCAAAATTTAGTAGCCATTGAGCAAGCCCAACTGCGATACTTACGATATCGGGCTGAAAAAGACCCAGCGCGAGGGATGTTTAAACGCTTCTATGGTGTCGAATGGACTGAAGAGTATATCCACGGCTTTTTATTTGACCTAGAGAGGAAATTAACAGCCATCAACTAGAAACTTTTTGATCTCACTCAGTGCCGAGTAGAGTGTCAATGAAGACTCGTTCAAGTCACGTTAAACTAGGAAAATAATCTAAGTTATACCAATTCAAAAAATTTTGCAGCAGATACCCCACCTGCGCTGACGCGCATCCTTACCAATGTATTGAGGAGGATTGGCAAGGATCTTATCTATTATGTTGCATTCTTTTTTCAAATTGGTATTAGCTGTACTCAAACTAGTTTGTCTTCATAATGGTTTCCACCTTTCCCAATCCCTTTTCTGTCGATCTATCTCGCATCCGACTTTCGATCCGCTCATTGCAACCGCAATTAGTAGAGTGGCGGCGGCGATTGCATCAACAACCAGAGTTGGGTTTTCAAGAAAAACTGACTGCTGAGTTTGTATCACAAAAGCTACAAGAATGGGGAATTGAACATCAAACTGGCATTGCCCACACTGGCATTGTTGCCATCATCAAAGGCAACAAACTTCCTACTCCCAACTCCCCACTCACCACTCCCCAAGTTTTAGCGATTCGCGCGGATATGGATGCTTTGCCAATCCAAGAACTCAACGAAGTGCCGTACAAATCGCAACATGATGGAGTGATGCACGCTTGTGGACATGATGGACATACAGCGATCGCTTTAGGTACAGCTTATTATCTCCAGCAACATCGCCAAGACTTCTCCGGTGTTGTAAAAATTATCTTTCAGCCAGCGGAAGAATCACCAGGAGGCGCAAAGCCGATGATTGAAGCTGGAGTTTTGAGAAATCCAGATGTTAACGCGATTATTGGTTTGCACTTGTGGAATAATTTGCCTTTGGGAACAGTGGGTGTGCGTGCTGGGGCGTTGATGGCAGCTGTGGAGTGCTTTAACTGCACAATTTTGGGCAAAGGTGGACACGGCGCACTACCTCATCAAACTGTTGACTCCGTTGTTGTTGCTGCCCAAATCGTCAATGCTTTGCAAACCATTGTCGCTCGGAATGTTAATCCCATTGATTCAGCAGTAGTGACAGTGGGAGAACTTCACGCTGGAACCAAACGTAATGTAATTGCTGATACAGCGAGAATGAGTGCTACTGTCAGGTATTTTAATCCTAGTTTGAAAGGCTTTTTTAACCAGCGTGTCGAGCAGATTATTGCTGGAATTTGTCAAAGTCATGGTGCAAATTATGACTTAGAATATTGGTCACTTTATCCACCAGTAATTAATAATATTAAAATAGCAGAACTAGTGCGATCTGTAGCAGAAGAAGTGGTAGAAACTCCTCTAGGTATTGTGCCAGAATGCCAAACTATGGCTGCTGAAGATATGTCATTTTTCTTAGAAGAGGTTCCTGGTTGTTATTTCTTTTTGGGTTCTGCTAACCCCGCGAAAGACTTAGCATATCCTCATCATCATCCCCGGTTTGATTTTGACGAAACCGCCTTGGCAATAGGTGTGGAAATATTTGTTAGATGCGTGGAAAAGTACTTTGTTTCATGTCATTAGTCATTTGTCATTTGTCCGTTGTAGTCACAAATGACAAAGCGCAAAGTTTGAGCAGAGGTTTCCTTCGTTGGCGCAGCCCGCCGCAGGCATCAGACGCCACTTGCTTCTCCCTTGGCGCTAGCCTCTCCCTTTGGGAGAAGGGGAGACGCTGCGCGAACAAGCCGGGAGACCCATCCAACGCAGTGGCTTAACTTTGTAAGAGAGGACAAATGACCAAGGATGACCATAACAAAAATTTTCACAATCTCAAATAGGATTGCTATATCTCTAATTCGTGACTATCGGTTTCTGTTTATTGCTAACTTCTAAAGGCAGGAAAATCGTCATCACTTCCCCATAGTGTGGACGCTGACGCACAATTAGTTTGCCACCGATCGCCTGAAACAAATGCTTGGTTGCAGCAATATTCAAACTAATCGTACCTGTTTCTGGTTGAAACATCAGCAGTTGACCTAGAGCCTTGCGAATTGGTGGTGTTGCAGGTATGGCGGCTTTGTTTGAATCTTTGCACCTCAATTGCGGTGATAATTGTAACTTTAGTTGATCTCCAGCTGGGATAACTTGTACTTGAATATGGCTACCAGCAGGTAAGCTGCGAGTAAAGTTTTCCATCAAACCAGTGAGAACCTGATCCAACATGGTGGGATTGCTTACCACTGTCGGTAATTGCTGGGGTAAAACAACATTTAAAGTTAAGTTCCGCCGCTGCGCTGCTTGTTCCCAACGGGGAATGCTTTGCTGCAACACTTGATCTAAAGACATCGGCGTGAGTTGAGTTTTTG
>CAXUOL010000712.1:0-3945 GCA_964252435.1 uncultured Nostoc sp. | reverse complement strand
TAGAGTGCTGCGATCGCACCGCAGAGGCCATCGGTTCAAATCCGTTATTCTCCATAAGGAAAAGCCTTCTTGACTCCCTAAAAACTTGCTTAACTGTCTTAAGGTTGTCTTAATGATAAACTATGACACAGTAGGTTAGCTTGACTATTTTTAGGTATAGCAACCGCCAAGGCGGTTAGGGCATAGACTAGAAGTAGTCTCTTTTTTTTCCCGCAAAGCGCGATCGCTATAGATATGCCCAAACCCTACAGTTACGACCTTCGTCGAAAGGTTATCCAAGCCATAGAGTTCGATGGCTTGAAGAAAAGTGATCTTGTCTTCTGTTCAATATTAGTCGCAATACCATAGACTTATGGCTGAAGCGACAAAGGGAAACCGGCGACTTCCAAGCCTTGCCCAATAAGCCTCCCGGTAATGGTCATAAAATCACTGATTGGAAAAAATTCCGTGACTTTGCTTCATCTCATGGAGATAAAACCCAAGTCGAGATGGCCTCACTTTGGGAAGGACAAATTAGCGATGGCACAATCTCACGGGCCCTGAAGAAAATTGGTTTTACTCGAAAAAAATACCTATGGCTACCGCGAGCGCGATGAAGCTAAACGACGGCTTTTCAAAGAATTAATATCTACATTCTTTGTTGAGTTTCTCGATTTATTCCTGCCTCAAGTAGCCAGCCAAATAGACCGCGATTCCATTCAGTTTTTACCCCAAGATGTGTTTACTGATGTCACATCTGGGGAAAAGAAAGAAATTGATTTGCTGGCACAGGTGCGTTATCAGCAGCAGGAAACTTACTTTCTAATTCATGTTGAAAATCAGTCTTACACTGAATCAGAATTTGCCACGACATTGAAGCTTGGTTAGCTTATAAGAACAAAGCCGGAAGAAATCGCTGGGAGGTTTATTACGAAAAATATCTGGCTTCAAAACAGGTATAGCCGTAGTCACATAGGTTAGGACATTTTGAAAGTGTGAAAGCTAGGAATAGTTTTACCTCCTGCCTCCTGCTATATTTAATCCTTCTAATTAGTGAGAATACAAACCTGATATAACTCTCTGTAGCTCTGCTATTTTGTGTGAAATTAAAACGGATTATATTGTACAAAAAAATATAAACCGTTTTCTTGCCATGTATTGCTTTGAGTTTGAGTATCAACAGAAACTAAAGGGATACCCCACTCAACACCAGCAGTAAAGTTATTACCCTGTAACCAACGTAAACCTAAACCAACAGAAGCTAAAGTGTTAGTATTATTTTCATCTCTACTGGAAGAATTATTCCAAGCTGTGCCAACATCACCAAAGGTCGTAACTTGCAGAACTCCATTCCATTGTGGTACACGGGCAATTGGTAGCCGGAACTCAACACAAGCAAGAGCGCCATTATCTGTCAACAGTAAATCTTGACGATATCCTCGTACACTATTTATACCACCCAAACCAAATTGTTCTGAAGCTAAAAGCTCTGTAGAAGCCAATTGCACATCACCACGGATCAATAGTAGGGTATCAGGAGCTAAGAGGCGTACCCACTGCGCCTGTCCTCGCCAAGCGAAAAAGCGGCTGTCAGGTTCGATATCATTAATTGTGGCATTGAATGCACCAATTCCCAGACTAAATTCAGAGCGAGCGGCAATGACTTCTTGGCTATTGCGACTTGTCCATTCCTGAAAAAAACGCAACGCAGATACTCTGGTGCGTCCTTCTTTATCAGCCCCTGGTGAAAGTACAGAAAGAGGAACCTCATTTTCTTCTAGTAAAGAGGAGGAAATATCACTTTCTCTGCGAAAAGCGGTTATCCCAAGAGCAAATTCTTGGTTAGGAGTTTGCACTAAAGGCTGGCGGAATGTCAGTTCGTAATATTGGGAAGCTGATTCAATATCTAATGTATTGAAGGGACGTTCAATGACATCGGCTGATGTAGTACCATAACTGAAAGTAAGACTACCATTGTGGGGATTAAGAGGTAAGCTGTAGCTGGTATCTATAGTGTTACTGCCGTCGGTATTGCTATATGTTAACGATATACTATCTCCGAATCCGAGTAAGTTAGCTTCGTTTATTTGCAGTTGGCGTCGGAAACTACCAACGCTAGGTGAACGGCCATTATCCAGAACTGCTTGTATATTGAATGAATCAGCCTCTGTTATCTTAATAGCCAGTAAATTAGCACCAGTACGCGAGCCAGCAGACAGTTCCGCAGAGAGGTTTTGAATTAAAGGATTAAGTTGCAATAATTGTAGTGACTCTAATAGGCGTTTTTGATTCAAAGGAGTAGATGCGCCCAAAGCTATACGGCTGCGGATATAATTTGAGTTGAGTCGCTTAGTCCCAGTTATTTGGATATCTTCTAATTTCCCTTCTATTACCTGGATTTGGACAACACCGTTGTTAGCAAAAGTTTGTTCAGGAATGTAAGCCCCAGACGTAACGTATCCCTCTTGAATATAAAGTTCGGTAATTTTGGAACGAGCTTCTAACAATTGGGCAAATGTTATCAACTTGTTTGTAAAGGGAGCAAGTACCTCAGTCAACTTTTTTCGACTGAATACTGTACTGCCAATGACTTCAAACTGTTTAACAGTGAAGATTTGCGATCTCTCCAGGAATGGTTCATCTGGTTTAAGTAGTGGTTGTCCAGGTTGAAGTAATTCGGATGGAGGTGGAAGTTGGGGTAGTGCTGGTGGTGTTGGTGTTTTGGGCGAAGGTGGTTGAACATCCTGTGGCGGCGGAAGTTGTGGAAGCGAAGGAGAATTGTTTTGAGGTGGTTGTACGCGATTTAGTGTCTGTGCCCTGCTGGGTGTAGTTATCAGGCTATTAAACAACATAAATAAGCAGGACGCAACCAAAATATGAGTAACTTTAGCGACCATGACACTGAATAGGGTTGTGTCTGAAAGTGTAGGGTGCGGCAGATGAATTAGCACTCAAGACTATTTGTCCTTTGGCGTTTAGCGTCGCACCTGTGGCTTCAACAATGCGTTTGGGAGTGGAGGTAGTTGGTTTACTGGTAACAGGTGGTATGGAACGATTGTTGTTAGTGGGTTTAACAGACACCCAATCGATTTGAGGCGCATCAGGAGTGAGAATGTCTTGGGGATTGGGTGGTAAACCGCCGCGTCCAGCGATGACAAATCGGTTTTGGGCGTAACCTGGACTGTAGCAGCCTTGAGCCACCTGAGTGTCAACTGGTATTGTTGGCAATTGCACTAAGCCACTGTTGGGGTCAACATCGAGCGTGTTTAATGTGACCTTTCCAGTTGCAACGATATCACTTTCTGAACTTTGCTGTTTGCGAAATTGAGTGCCAAAAATTTTTGAAGCACTAACTTGAATATTACTACCAGGAGTTCGCCCGAAACCATTGGCAATAATATCGCTGTTCTCGGAGGGGACAGCAACCAAGAATTTAGTGTTGATGTCTATATTGCCGTCAAGCCCATTACTACCAGCAACACCACTAGTGGCAGAGATTAAACCCTGATGACGTAATATCAGTAAATTTTCTATCTGTAGCCGAATATTTCCACCCCTACCTGCTGTGGATTCTGCAAATACACCTGTAGGTGAGCCATTGCTATTGATTCCATTTATTAAAAATTTATCAGTGGCCTGAATTGTTATAGTACCTGCATTTCCTTCTCCCTGACTGTCAACGGCAATTGCAGCACCATCTCGAATTGTCATGATTCTGGGGTCGATGATAATATTACCACCATTACCAATAGAACCTTCAGTGGTACTGGCAAATAGACCAGTTTTTAACCCAGAGAGGGTAATATTGTCTTTGACCTGGAATGTAATATTACCAGCGTGGAATTTACCAGAAGTTATGGTGGATACTTGACCACCATTGCTAGCTTCAAAAGTGTTGGCAGTAATCCTGACAATGCCTCCATTCCCTTTTCCAAAGGTACTGGCACTCAGTAGGGCACCATTGGT
>CAXUOL010000711.1:0-3946 GCA_964252435.1 uncultured Nostoc sp. | reverse complement strand
TTAGCGCTTTTTTTTGGCTGTGGTATCCAGTGTTTCAAGCAAGTATGCGGAATTTACAATGCCGCCGTTACAAATACGGCGGCTTTTTCCGTGGTCGAGTTCTAGATTGGTGGATTACAGACCAATTGATAGGTAAAACCGAAACAGTCAACAACAAAGGCGAATTGGTGATTGTAGAAAACCGAGAAAAACAGGTAAATTTAGAGATAGGTGATGATACAGGATTTAGCATTGAGTTTGTAGCACCATTGCGTTCAGCCCACAAAGTTATTACTCGCGGTCAAATTGCAGAAATGGTAGTGATGTCAAATCGCCCAGATTTGAGCAGTATTGATGAATTCAGCGATATATACTTTCCCAATCGTGACCTGTGGGTTAGCGATTATCCTTATCTGCGACGGGATTTCTTTAACGAAGTCGGTCGCCGCTTGCGTGAAGACCAACAACAAAAGCCGCGTCGGCGGCGTCGTAGAGTAGAGGATTGAAGAGGTAATTAGAGTGTATAGTCCAATACACTTCAGAATGAGCAACAAAACCCAGATGTAGAGACGCGATTTATCGCGTCTTGAAAGACCAATGTCTACACCAATAACCCTTCACCCAAGCGTATTGCAGTATAGACTTCTATTTCACAAACGTACAAGAGACAGATAGACTCACACCCTGCATTTACGCATCGTGTAACTCGTTTAGTAATTACAAGCCGTATATCGCAAATATTTCGGCAGTTTGCTCTTAACTGCAAAACTTCTCAATGGTTGTCCAGGAGGTTCGAGCATTTAGATTCGGGATAAATCTCTCCTGCCTTCTTGCTAACGAGAGCATCCTACTTTGATGAGTTTTCCTTGCAAACGATAAGTCACTGTCCCGCAGACAAAACCTCCCGACTTAGGTTCTACATAAGACCGTGTTGGCGGATTTTGTTTATCTAACCGCGATTTCCAATCGCCAGATATTTTTTCTAGAGTGGGATACTTACTTAAAAATTGTGAGCCTGCAACAATATCGTGAGGCCCTTTAACATTTATTTTAGAACTATTGATGTAGATATTATAATCATAAATAACGTTTTTATTTTTAGTCTTATTATTAATATTTTTCCCAGGAAAAGCATAGAGAATGTTCCTGAGAATTTTGACATCAGATGATGTATGAGCAAATATTTGCCCGCCATTAAGTTCTGGACTCTGATTATTTAAAACAGCTGTGTTATTTACAATATCAACATGTTCGCTTAAAAATGCATGAATACCCGATCCACCATTATTAAATGCAAGATTATTTCTAACTAAAGTATATCCTTTATATGCATCCAATTTTGAGTTAGTTTGATCGTTTCTAGAACTATCGATAATAATCCCATTACCGTCTGTAATCCTTCCGACTGCAATCCAAGGGATGTACATGCGATTGTTGTAGGTTTTATTATTAGTAACAAACATCTTGTATCCCCGTTTGTTGTCAGAATTCCAACTATTCAAAATCGAAATGCCACTGTTCCCATAAACGCTATACCAGGCATTATCGAAAACTTCGTTATTATCTATTGTCACGTAGTCTGATTCAATCGCGGAAATGCCTGCTCCTCCACACCCGTGTACCTTGTTATTGACAATACGTATATGATGACTACGACCATCTTTTCGGCCATCTACATTAATACAGTTTCCATTCGTTAGCGGGTTTTGTTTATTAGTTTTCTGACTCATCGCATAATCAAGGGTTATGTTGGCATTATTTCCTATCACCTCCAACCCATTTATCTCAATATATGACGCTCCCTTGTGAATCAAAATTCCATGCCATCCATTGTGTTGAATTTTCGGACGATGTCCAGGATATGCTTTAAACTTAATCCATGCATTTGCTGTTCCAGAGCGAGTAATAGATACTACGTCCCCACCTGGTTTTGCATTCCTGTACACTCCGTTCATAATCAATACTGTATCGCCAGGGTTAGTCAGATTTGCTGCCCTTTGAATTGTTTTAAAGGCGGATGAAGTAGAGAGTCCGCTATTTTTGTCATTTCCAGTACCACTAACATAGTATGTTTTCGGAGTTGCCCTAATACTGATTAGCTGATGGTTAGATAGGATAATTTGTTTGTTAGTGAATATCTGAGGGATGTTTTCAACTAAATATACTTTTATCCTTTCTCGCTCAACCAAAAGACCTAATACCACGGGAATTGCAAGATATGCGCTTAACTTGAAACCTCGAATTACCACAACAAAAGGCTCCTTTCTAGGCACTACTTAACAAAAATATAATATCAGGATATGTCAGTCCTTTTAAATACTATTTGGCATCAAGGGTATGATAGAGCCGACTTTTCTAGCTCCCCCGATTTCCATCTTGTCCATAGGCTTGCCAAGCTAAGTCTACCAATCCATCAACGATCGCAGCTGCTACAACTGCATTACCTTTGCGGCTGTCAATTATAATGTGAGGTACTAGAGAGTCTTGTAAACGCTCCTTAGCTTCATCAACATTTACAAATCCTACTGGAGTTGCGATTATTAAAGCAGGTCTAATTTCCTCAAATTCAATTAAATCCACCAGTGCAGTCAGGGCCGTTTGCGCTTGGCCTACCACAAAAATACCCTCTGGATAACGCTTTGCTAAGGTTTCTATTCCCCATGCTGCGCGAGTTTTTTCTTTTTGAGGGCGTGTGAGAGCTTCCATGCTGCAATACACTGGATTCGCAAAGGTGTTTTGAATGTCGTAAGCAATACCTACTTGTACCATCGGGACATCTACCACAATCGTGGTACGTGCGGCTAGCGCTGCTGCTCCAGCTTGCAAGGCACGCTCAGAAAAGCGAATCAAAGACTTATACTCAAAGTCAGCCGTGGCGTAGATTACCCGACGCACAATCTCATACTCTGCGGGTGAAAAGACATGATCGCCAATTTCACTATCAATGATTGCTAAACTTTGAGCATCAGTTACGTGCCATTCCATTTTTGTTGAGCTTCTCAAATATTAGCTTTCAGCTTATCAGCTTCAGAGAGTTAAGAGTTAGGAGTTAGGAGTTAGGAGTTATGAGTTAATTAAACTACTCACTCCTAACTACTCACTCATAACTCATTACTAGAAGAAGACCGACTGAAAATAGGAGATAGGTAGGCAACCAAAACGCCAATGAGAAACCCAGATATATTGCGAACTAAAGGCAACCAGTCGCTTGTACGTGTCACAACTGGCCCAATGCCGAAGGCAATAAACAATATTCCCCACAAAGGTGAGAAAATTAAAGCCCATTGCCAAGCAAAAACTTGTCCTTTTTCGCGGGGTTGAGCTGCAAATCCACAAATCACCCCACCAATAACTGAGGTAATCAAGGTGAGAATCCACTGCTCACGTGGTAGTCCGGGGACAACATTGCAACCCCCTTTAAGCAAACAGCCTTTAACCGATTCTAAAGCTTGTAGAATGGCTTGGTCTTCGCCTTCTTCTCGGACAAAATACAAATTACCAAAGCGGGTTTGCAGTTCTATCCAAAAAGTTCGGGGTAAAAGTTCATAAACAGCATCACCGACGCTAAAACTGAGGATGTTACCGCCACGAGAATCAGCAACGAGCAGAATGCTTTTGTCATCCAAACCCCAATATTTTATAATCGCGCGACCTGGGGTGCGATCATACTGGGTTAAGACTCGCAATTTCCAGCCTGTGTCGGCTTCAAACTGCTCTAAATCTTTGACAAGCTTTTCTTCTTGCAGCACAGGCAGAGATTTAGCTAAATCTACAACTGGGGTAAAGGTGTCAGGAAGTAACTCAGGATTGTCATAAGCCAGTGCTGGGGGAGAATGCATCACCCAAATTGACCCAGCCAGGAAAAATACTGCAATAGATACTAGAATTCGTCGCCAAAAACAAGATTGCATGAACGTTTTTATACAAATATCAACGGTAAAAGCGAACAAGTTGTTTTAAAAGAGTA
>CAXUOL010000710.1:0-3955 GCA_964252435.1 uncultured Nostoc sp. | reverse complement strand
TACCGATAAAGCCATTAATTCCTTTTACTGCTTCAAAATCGGCGAACGTACAGTTAGGTGAGTTCAACTTCGGAAAATCAGTGTTAGGTGCAGGTAATAAGCTGTTAAACACCTAATTTACACATTTAGACAGCAGGGGAGCAGAGGGGCAGAGGAGCAGGGGAGAAGGATTGACGCTTTTTCTCCAAAATCAACAATATGCAAGTTAAATGCGTATTAGCTTAACAGGATTAGCTCCGTTAGAATCAACGCAGGTCGATGGAGATTTTCTGATGGATTTTATGGTCTAGGTGAATCTGAAACAATTAGCAGAACAGGGCTGTTTAACTTTAACAGTTTGAATGACAGGATCTCATCCATTCGCCGTTTCTAATAGTTGAGCTAATGCTTTAAAAAATTTGGTTTCAGTTACTAAATATTGCTGATTTAGAACTATAATTTAATTAATTATTGGTTCTAAATCTTTGTAAATACTAACTCTAAATTAGTGGCATATTCTAACTGAAATACATAATTTTTCCCTAGTTTGTAAGGGCGAAATATGCTTATTAGTGTAAACTTAAATATAGCGAATCCTCTGCTACAAGTTCGTGGGCACAAGGCATATTTCGCCTTTATTTTTTATAATTTTTGCTGGCGGTAGAGCCGCCAGGAGCAAAGTTCATAATTATCAAGTGGATTAGCTAGGACTTAGGCACTCAGTCCCCTAACCCCCTTAAAAAGAACGCCCAACAGGCTAAAGCCATTCGCTACATGAACCAAGTCCTTTAAATTCCATGATTCGGAGTAGTCAAAAGACGTTATAAAACTTTAGTTTGGGGAACCAAAGTAACTTTTTTTAATAGAAAAAACTTGAATAATAAAAACATAAGTCATTGAATTATGTGTAACAAATTAGTTTAAAAGCCTTGATTTTGGAAATTTGATATCAGAAAATTTAAATGGAGTTAGACAAGACATCACTAATTCCACATCAACAAAAATCTGAAATAAAGGAAAGTGGCAATGTTAAAGACCAAAGAACATTTCAATCAACTTGAGATGGACACTCTTCAACAGGAACTTTTGTTCACCGAATTGACTCCCGATGCTGCTGCTGTTGTTGAAGGAGGAGCTGGTATTGATAGTTTCGGTAGTACAATTAAGTTTGATACATCTCTATCTTCACGGCCGTTCTATGTACGGCCAGGTGGAGGCATCACTCTCGTTACCAGTACCAAATCGAGTAAGAATAACCGATTCTTCAATGCCATTATTAGAAATGTAAATACTGGTAATACAACGCCACGAAAGTCAGTTAGAGTTGGTAATTTAATTACTACTCAATGGAACAAAATACGAGGAGGCACTTACAGAATCGATTTTAAAGATACTAAAGATGGTATATATGTCACTGGCACTATAGGAGTTGCTTACGATACCTGACATAGTACCTTTGCTAAACGCTCAAGAGTCCGATAGAACAAGCTGATTAGACTAGCTGAACTAAGGCGATCGCTACTTTTATCTTGATCGCCTTCCTCTTCAATCAAGGGCAATGTAACACATTTGTTGTTGACCGGTCAAGTACTTGGAGTCACCAGCTATCCTGAAGAACGGATTCCGTAAATTAACCTCGTCGCTGAATCAGTGGGTATCGACGCAGTTCATCAAGCGGCTACCAGGCCGAGGTCTTGAATAGGCACACATTCAAAAATCCAAGTTAAAAGCTGAACAGTAGCTCAAATTAGAGCAAACAATACACATGACACCTGTAGGGGCGTAGAACGATCGCTCCTACATGAAATTTCATCAACATCAATCTGAAATAAAGGAAAGTGACAATGTTAAACACCAAAGAATACTTAAATCAACTTGATACAAATCTTGCCGTTAAGAAAGTTGATGATGAGGTCGCTGTTACTTACAGCGGCGGTAGAGTCTATCACACTGCGAACCCTCTTGATGGGGATATAATTTTATATCAAAATCCAGGGTTCACAGGAAAAGCTTTAGGAATTAAGGCAACAGTAGTTGGTCAGGGTGATAGCAATATCGGGTTTACTAGAGGCAAATTAAACGGTTTTAATGATACAATCTCATCTTTTATAATTAAACGGGGTAAGTGGGCGTTGTATCAAGCCTATAAATATGGTGGCTATGTGGCGACTTATAGTACCTCACAGGGTCGTCTTCCTTCTTCAATAGATAACCAATTAACTTCTATCAAACGCATAGGGTAAATATATAGCGCTACATCTGTTCAAAATAGCAGGGCGAATGACCTATTTTCGCCGTTAGTCTCGTCCGACTTCCGCACTAACGAATTTAATTAAGTTGACCTACTTACTCATTTTTGAATTGAGTCATGATTCTTGAAAGCAGACTAAGACTAAAAGCTTTATCCATTAAAGTAATAAGAGGAAAATGGCAGCTATTCAGAGACGGTAAGTTTAAGGGTCCAGTCAGTGTGCGGAGCAAAGGGGATTACAAAACTCCTCGTGCATTTGGTCTAGCAAACGATGCTTTAACTGGTATTCGACGGATAGGTTAGCTCTAGTCTTCCTGCAACCCTAGCTCTAATCTGAGTAAACAACCTGATTACACTCGCTAAGACCATATTACATGACACCTGTAGGGGCGTACAACGATCGCTCCTACATGGGATTTTTTATGCTCAAAAATAAAAAAAGATAGGTCTTTAAGAAAAATGCGCTACCAAACTGTACTTCAACACAGCGAAGAAGACTGTGGTGCTGCCTGCCTTGCTACTATTGCCAAACACTACGGACGCACCTTTGCCATTAGTCGAATGCGAGAAGTAGTTGGTACAGGATCACGGGGAACCAGCCTGCTGGGTTTGAGGCGGGGTGCAGAAACTCTAGGATTTAATACGCGTCAAGTCAAAGCCTCTGCACAACTACTAGACCAATTAAATAAAGCCCCTCTACCAGCCATCATTCACTGGAAAGGCTACCACTGGGTCGTTTTATACGGGCAAAAGGGGAAAAAATATGTAATTGCTGACCCAGGTGTAGGTATCCGCTATCTCACCCGCGAGGAGTTGCTCAAAGGGTGGGACAATGGCATCATGCTGCTGCTAACGCCAGATGACAGCCGCTTTTATCAGCAATCAGATGATAAAATTGGCGGCTTTGGGCGTTATCTGATGCGGGTTTTACCCTATCGCGCTATTCTGATTCAAGCGATCGCAATTAACATCGTCATCGGGCTACTTTCCCTTGTCTCTCCCTTGATGATGCAATTGCTTACTGATGACGTGCTAGTGCGTGGAGATACCCAACTGCTAACCGTCGTGGCAATTGGAGCGATCGCTATGAGTCTATTTAGCAGTGCGATCGGTTTGGTACAGTCTCACTTAATTGGTCACTTTGGTCAACAATTGCAATTAGGGCTGATTCTAGAATACGGGCGACAACTCCTGCGTTTGCCCCTCTCGTACTTTGAAGGACGGCGCAGTGGGGAAGTAGTTAGCCGTATTGCTGATGTGGATCACATCAATGAGCTAGTTTCCCAAATTGTCCTCGGTTTACCTAGTCAATTTTTTATTGCCTTGGTTTCCTTGGGCTTCATGCTCTTTTATAGTTGGGGGCTAACTTTGGCTTCCCTGGCTGCCTTTATGATTGTCACAGGAGTCAACCTGCTTTTTCTCCCAGCCTTGAGCCAGAAAACCCGCAATGAGATCGTCTTAGGTACAGAAAACCAAGGCTTTCTCGTCGAAACTTTTCATGGTGTTCAGGTGCTAAAAACTACCCAAGCCACTCCCCAAGCTTGGCAAGAGTATCAGGCGAATTATGGTCGGCTTGCTAACTTGGGCTGGAGTACGATGAAATTGGGGCTTTACAGCGGCACAATCACTAATATTTTTTCCACTTGCACTAATATTGCTTTACTCTGGTTAGGGTCGTACCTGGTGATTAATCGCACCTTAAGTATTGGTCAACTGCTAGCGTTT
>CAXUOL010000709.1:0-3956 GCA_964252435.1 uncultured Nostoc sp. | reverse complement strand
AAAACTTCCATCACATCCCCTTCACCCTCGCTCAGTACCTTATCTTCTTGGGTGTAGATGTAGTGGACTCGACCTAAATCTGCCAGCAATCGCCGGATGTCGAGCTTATTCACAATGATGCCCGTGTTAATGATGCACGGAGCTGGTATCCTGGTGTCGGGTAGATGGTGACTCATAGGAAAATTGCGATTGAGCTAAGGAGAGCAACAACATAGCTAAACTGTCATAATTGAATAGCTTGTTTACTCCCTACATTTAAAAAAATATCAATTTTATGGGGCAATCGTCTAATAATTTGGAGTAAGTTTTTAGTTAACGAATATAAAACACAAATTTTGCTCCCTGATGGAATTTTAATTTCCTAAGTTACTCGTTTTTGTATAAAAAACCACTCAAAATTATTTATTTACCACTTAGACCAGCATAACAAAATTTTCAACGAGAATGTTTAATAGAAGTAAATCTTATTTAAAGTTTTAAAGTCTACTGATGTGGGTTGTACCGAAATCAAGACTATTATCCAGCAGTTTACCAAAAATTAATGTAATTCAGATGACGAAACAGCAACAGTGGTGGAAAAAGCTGCTGTTAAAGCTGGCAGCTAGTATTATATTTTACACAAGCATTCCCCTACCGTATTTGAACGGATTGGACTTTCGGGGAGTAGCACGTCTTGCTTCGCTTGTTGGGTTGATAATTGGGGGAATTTTAGGATTTCTGGATACGGGGATGAATTATATTGGTGTGCCCGTGCTAACTCGTAGTGCTTTAGTAGTAAGTATTTGGATTGCCATAACTGGAGGATTGCACTTAGATGGGGCAATGGATACTGCCGATGGTTTAGCAGTGGGCGACCCAGAGCGGCGACTAGAAGTGATGGCAGATAGTGCTACAGGAGCCTTTGGGGCAATGGCTGCGATCGCCTTGGTGATACTGAAAATAACAGCTTTAACGGATATAATACCAGAAAACCGTTGCTTATTGCTGATGGCTGCTTGTGGCTGGGGACGTTGGGGACAACAACTAGCGATCGCGCGATATCCTTATCTGAAAGCAACAGGTAAAGGCGCATTTCACAAACAAGCCATTCGTTCTTACAAAGATTTGTTACCGGGATTGTTGTTGTTGTTTAGTTTGAGTGGTTTACTTTGGTTGATAGATAAACAGCAGCTATATCTCGCACTGACAACGATAGTTGTTGGAAGTGCGATCGCCACTTTAACTGGTGCATGGTTCAACCACAAATTAGGTGGACACACTGGAGATACCTACGGTGCAGTCGTTGAGTGGACTGAAGCCTTATTTCTCTGCGTACTGACTGCTTTGGAAAGTTAGGAGTGAGGAGTGAAAAATCCTAACTCCTAACTCTTAACTCCAAACTCAGCACGGGCTAAACGCCCCGCTTCCGCTAACAGCACTCAGCACTCAGCACTCATTTAATCGGTTGCAACTTTGTCACTTTGAGTTTAAAAGCCCCAACCCCAGTTTCCCCAAAAGACCGGACACGAATAACATAACTCCCTGTCTCTACGATGCGAGTAAAGAGTAAGGAATTGCTACTACCATCAGGGCCATCATCATTTTCTGCTAAAGTCGAACCATCAGGTGCTAGCAGTGTGATGATACTGTCAAAGTTTTCTGATGACAGGTCAACTGCTAAATTATCACCCTTCTGCAACTTCACTGTGTAATCACGGGCAAACCCACCTTGACCTGTGGGAATATCTTTATCCGAAAGGCGGTCGTCAACTTCAGTACTGTTAGATAAAGGAATTGGACTATACAATTTATTTTGAGCAAAAGCTGCACTGGTACTAATGCTTATTGCCAGCAATGTGGCAGGAATGATGATGAGTTGTTTTAAACCTGCCGCAAAAACTTTATTCATACATTTCAAGCAATTTTTCTACAAAAATAGGTTAATTCGGTCAATTTATCCACTTATTAGTCAAAGCTTGCGGGTTAATTTTTGATTTACCCGTCTTTGACGGCAGTGGCTACAGCTACTAATCCTAAGACCACAATTCCATACTGACGAAGTGTTTGCACAGCAGACCTGGCAGTAGCACCAGTAGTATAAATGTCGTCCACTAACAGCACTGGGACATTTGGAGGACGATGGCGAAATTCTTGCCCAATAGCAAAAGCTTTGTCCAAGTTTTTTTCTCGTTTAGATACCGACAAACCAAACTGCGCTTCAGTTTCTCGCACTCTTGCTAAACCGTTTAGTTTCAATTTTAATCCGGTTATTTCGCAGAAGCTTTGTGCTATCAGTGCGGCTTGATTGTATTTACGTTGTTTTTGTTTGCTAGCGTGGAGTGGGATAGGAACTACTACAGGCTGGCTATTTCGCCTTGGTGAATTTAACAACCATGCTTCTCCTAACCATTGACCCAAAGGACGAGCTATTTGGGGTTGATTTTCGTATTTCATCGCTGCGATCGCTCGTTTCACTGGGCCACCATATTCCCCCCAGCCAAACACAGGTATAGGCTCTTGCCATAGAGAAATCGGGTCTTTACGTTGACATTTTTGCAGTTGTCTGGTGCAGTTCTGACAGAATTCTTGGGAAGTTGCGCGTTGACATAAGGGGCAATGGGATTGGAGAAAAAGATTGAGTAAGCCTGTGAGATTTTTAATCCAAGTGTGCATTTAGAATTGTCCTTTGTCATTTGTCATTTGTCTTTTGTCATTTTTATTATTTAGCTAGTAACTCTTGACTAATGACCATTGACCAATACAACTCTTGGAGAGGCTGCATCAATGACAAAGCTTAGTACAAGTGTCCAATGACCAATGACCAATGACTAATGACCATTGACCAATGACTTAACATACACGCGATCGCACCTTGTTGTTTCTACTCCTGTTGCTGGAGTGTAGCCATTGCTTTCATACAGCTTGACTGCTTCCACCAAAACACTGGCGGTTTCAATCCAAATTTGTTGAAAACCACGCTTTGCGATCGCTGCTTCTAGCTGTTGTAACAAATATTTCCCTAATCCCAAACCCCTGATGCTGGGTAAAAGATACATTTTGCGGATTTCTACAGCTTTTTCGCCTCGGTGTATGGGGTAGTATGCTCCAGTACCTACTAACTGGCTTTGGTGTTCAATTACCCAAAACTCTCCCCCAGTAGCTAAATAACATTCCTCTACTCGCAGCACATCTCGATCGGCACCGTTTGGTTCCCAACCCAAACCGTATTCTGATAATACATAACTGATGACTTCGGCGGCTCTTGTGCGATCGCTTTCCACCCAATCACGAATTAAAAAATCTTGATAATAGTTTTTCATTACCATTTGCTGGTCAAGTTTACACAGAAAATTTTTCCGCATCTATATCCCAATTTACCCAGCAAATAGCAATTTTTACAGAGTCCATTTCAGGCTGTACTCTCAAGGCATGAATTATGTCAGTGCTGAGAAAAGTCATCTTTAACAAAGAAATCGGCTCTACATCTACTTACACCATCAATGCCCAAGCAAGTGTATTCTTACAAAATATTACTAATTGACAAATTGTTTATGACCTTAACCTGTCAAGAATGGTACATAACAGCAACTATGGTGTGCAATTTATCATATTCCGTTTTCAGTGTATGGTGCAGCATTTTTTCAAGCATAAATAGAAGCAGGAAAACTCATCCAAACCGCTGATTTTAAAAACTTGTAAAAAGCAAGGCATTAAATCTTTTTCTAACGTGCCAGACCTCAGCCAGATATTGCGACCATCATTAAAGCGTTTTTTTACCTACAAATGTCTCTAATTCATCAAGTTTTCCTACTTCTAGAATTACATCTTCTCTTACTGCATCCGAAAGTTTTTGTTTTTATCCCAATTGTTTAATCCAAAAAATCTTGTAGACTTCTGTGATTGGGTTAGTGATATTTAATAATTGAAGAAGAATTCAGAAGTCAGAATTCAGGAGTCAGAATCAAGACGCGACTCGA
>CAXUOL010000708.1:0-3964 GCA_964252435.1 uncultured Nostoc sp. | reverse complement strand
GAATATATCTAATTTAGCATTTATGCAACTTAGATGTGGAACAGCTTATCAGCTATTTGTCCTTACAAAGGATTGTCTTATTTTGATTGTACAGAAGCAGATGCTAACTTATTTTATGGCAGAACAGCGTTAACTGATGAGTTATTAGAGAAAGTGCGCTCTGGAAATTTCCTCGCTGTGTTGGGAGCATCAGGAAGTGGTAAATCTAGTGTTGTGAGAGCGGGTTTACTTTATCAATTAAAGTTAGGACGCAAGTTATCAGGTAGCGATACTTGGCAGTTAAAAATATTTCGACCAGGGATTAACCCCTTACAAAATTTAGCACTGGCATTTGTAGAATCAGAATTATCAGATATTGACAGAGCCTCACAATTAGCAAAAGCAGAAGAATTAATTGCTAAAGGTGCAGTTGGTTTAGGACAGTTGATTACTGCTGCACAAACTCAGCACATAGTGCTAGTGATAGACCAATTTGAAGAAACTTTTACTCAATGCCAAGACATTACAAAACGACAGCAGTTTTTTGAATGTGTGCTAGGTGCTTTGCAACGAGATGACAATAAACTCTGCCTAATAATCACAATGCGGGCTGATTTCTTTGGCAAATGTCTGGAACAAGAGTATGGCGGATTAGCTAAGAAAATTCAAGAGCATTTAGTAACAGTAATACCGATGAATCGGGAGGAATTAGAAACGGCAATTATCAAACCTGCTGAACAGGTGAACTTAGCAGTAGAACCGGAATTAGTTTCTCAAATGATTGCAGATGTAGAAGATTCACCGGGGAGTTTACCGTTGTTGCAGTACACGCTGACAGAACTATGGCAGCAAAGAACTGAAGAACGGTTAACCCTGACTACCTATAGCAAACTAGGTGGAGTCAGGGGAACCCTGCAAACACGCGCTACAGAAGTTTATGAGTCATTATCACTTGAGGAACAGCAAGCAACAAAGCGGATTTTTTTAGAATTGACGCAGTTGGGAGAAGGAACAGAAGATACGCGTAGACAAGTTTTGCAAGGGGATTTAGTTAGTTCGCAGTATTCAGAAGCTGTAATTAATAGAATAATTCAACGGTTAGCTGATGAGAAGCTAGTTGTCACCAGTACCTTATCTAATCAAATTGCTGTGGTAGATGTGGCACATGAAGCACTGATTCGCCATTGGTTGCTATTACGCAAGTGGATTGAGGAAAGTCGGGACATACTGAGACAAAAGCGGAAAATTGAAGCGGCAGCTATTGAATGGCGAGATAGAGGGAAGGTGAAAGATTATCTGCTTCAGGGTAAACGATTGACAGAGGCGAAGGTTTTTCAGAAAGAACAAGTTGAAAATTTGAGCTTATCTAACCAGGCTCAAGAGTTTATTCGAGCAAGTAGCAGACAAAAACGGAATACTCGCTTGGAATTCGTTGTTTTTTCCTTAATTATTCCGTTAGGTTTAGTAATATATTTGGCTCCAGAAGTTAAGAAACAGACTCAGATAAAGCTACTTTGGCAGACTGTCGATGCTGCGAGGAGAGATAAGTCTAGTCAGAGACTAAATCAAGCACTTGAACAGTTGGTAAAAGTCGGTGAGAGTCTAGAACGTAGAGATTTCAGTACCGTTGACCTCAGCCGTATTGATCTTAGTAGTGCCAACATAAGGGGTGCTTACCTCAGTAGTACCGACTTTACTAGTGCTAACCTCAGTAATGCCAATCTCTACGGTGCTGACCTTATGGGTACTAAACTCTACGATACAAACTTCAGCAGTGCTAACCTCACTGGTACTAACCTCTACGGTGCCGACCTTAGCTATGCCAACATAAAGGATGCTAACCTCAGCCGTGCTGACGTTAGCCGTGCAAACTTCACTGCTGCCGACCTTAGCCGTGCGAACTTTACTGCTGCCAACCTCAGCCGTGCTGACTTCACCTTTGCCGACTTCAGCCATGCTATCCTTATCGGCGCTAACCTCCACGATGCCGACCTCAGCTATGCCAAAAACCTGACTTCTGAGCAAGTGAAATCTGCTAAAAATTGGAATAAGGCTAAATATGATGAGCTTTTTCGTCACCACCTTGGTTTACCACCAGAATCAGCTAAGTGAATACTTTGGGTTACGTTTTTACTTCTACCCAATCCCGCAATGCAACTTTCCGCAAACTTTTTTTACATCCTTAATTCGACTAAAAGTAGTTGTTTTACGGTCTTCTTTGCGTCTATGGGCAAAACAAAAAGATTTATTTGTCAGAGCGAGTAAGTTCAGAGATTGCTTTGCTGGCAATGAGTTTTTATAATTAAGCGATCGCACCAAACAAAGACGAACCCTGCATCTAGTTTGAAAAAATGATGTTCAAGAGCGATCGCAATGCTCAAAGATTGCTTTGCTCGCAGTAAGTTTTTATAATTAAGCGATCACACCAAACAAAGACGAACCCTGCATCTAGTCTGAAAAAATGGTGTTCAAGAGCGATCGCTTGACTCTGAAATTCATTGCCAGGATGTCTTGATACAATTGGTCTGTGCTACCAATGGTAATTTTGCTATCTACCTGAAGTTTCTTGATGACTGCTAAGGTTCCCTTAACATTTAATCCCAGTCGAGTTGCTTCTTTTCTGGCTGCGAAGTCATCTAAAATTATGTAGTCTGTTTGTAACTCAGTGCCTAAAGCAATGGCCTCTGATTCTCCTCTCCCTAGTCGCATATTTAGACGATTGGCTAAGGAAAGTAATTGAATTTCTTTGACTAATATTTTATCGACATCAATTAAAGCTTTTACCTGCTGACTAGCTGCATCAGATTTAGCACTGATTTCTTCTGCAACAAAATTTGGCAAATAAAAGTCATCGTCAGAATCTAGAAAAATATCGAGAAATTCCAGACGCGATAAAAAGATTAATGGAGAAGAGTTAAAAACAACCTTCACACACCCTACCAATCCTTCTCTATAGCGATATCTTGTTCAGTCAAGTATGAAAACTCCAGCCCCATCAAATCTAATAGTTGAAGAAATACATCAGGCTCTATTTCCATGATTTCTGCGGCTTTTTTCAAACTAATAACTCTCGAAAATAACGCCCCTATCACAAACAAAAATGTTTCTTTTTGCTCAATATTATTAAATAATGGAATTTCTGAGGCAACACTTCTTAATTCTTCCTTGCTAGTCATAGGTATTTCAAGCTACCGTAGTTGTTAATCTTAGAGGATGTTTGAAAAGTTATGATTGATCCATCAAATATTATTTTACCCCACCCTAACCCTCCCCTTATAAAGGGGAGGGAACCAGATTTTATTGTTTCCCCCCTTTATAAGGGGGGATTAAGGGGGGTAATCATTCGATTAGTATGACAACATACTAATTTTCAAACAACCTCATAATCACCAGGATATTGTGAAATGGATAAGTTAACTCAATATCAAAATACGATCAAGCAAATATTAACAGAGTATCAAAAGATATCTTCACAAGTTACTGTTGTTGATGTAGATGAAGTGTTAATGTTTGATGATGAAAGAAGTCAATATTTGTGGTTCAATATTGGTTGGAAACAAGGGAAAAGAGTTAAAGGAATTTCTGTCTATATTCGCATTAAAAATGAAAAAATTTACATTGAAGAAGATTTGACTGAAGAAGGAATGGCAACTGAGTTAATGCGTTTAGGTGTTCCTGCTAGTGATATTGTCTTGGCTTTTCATCCTCCAGAAGCAAGGAAATATACTGAGTTTGCAACGGTTTAAAGATTATTTTTCTGGTAATTATTTAGGTTAACAGTCGCTATTAGCGCACCTAAAAGCGATTTATCAGAACATCTAATTTTCAAAAATGGCATCGAACGAGTATTAAGGATGAGATAGAACTTAAACAACAGCAACGTCAAGCTAAGTTGTCTATTTCTCAGCAGCCATCACCACAACTGCGTCAAGGTTTGAGAAGGTGAATTATGTGCAACCTGAGTTACCCTTAAATCAATGGGGAC
>CAXUOL010000707.1:0-3966 GCA_964252435.1 uncultured Nostoc sp. | reverse complement strand
TCTGGTTCAAAAATGGCATAGTTTGGCACTTGTAAAATCTGCTCATAATAAAACCATTTACCAGGGGGATAGGTTGGTTTACTCGAATACTCTCCACCTTCGGTATCTGAGAGAAATTCCATCACAATTACCGGAATATCACCTTGGAGTCGTGGCGTATAACTGCGCTTCACTTCTTCTCGTGAGACTCGAATACATGATACATAACCCCAATCTGGTGCTTTGACCACGAATCGATTCTTCAAGGTGGCGCAGATACCGTAGTTAGTGATGGTTAAAGCATCGGTGGGTAGTCTGCTGGCAAGTTCCAAGCTTTCTGTTAAAGCAGCAGCCAAGAGTGGCTGATTAATGTTATCCACTGGCTCGTTGTCTAAAACAAAATCATCAGGTAACTTTTCCCAGGTGACATCATGGGTGGCTGCATTGACTAGCATAATCAGAATATTTCAAGTACAACTTCAATTTCTAAGGACCCGATTAAAAAATTGCACACGGCGTTACTCCTGAGCAAGAGTTCGTACTTCTTCCACTGACAATGCCAAAGCTTGGGCAATCTGTTCAATGGTCAAATTCATTTGCAATAATCGGGGTATGGCATCTCTCCTAGCTTGTTCTGCAAGTTCCGCCCGTTGCCGTTCTTGTTCAGCCCGTTGCCGTTCTTGCTCGGCGTTGCGAGAAATTTCTGTATAAGTTAAAAACCGTTCTCCATCAGGGCGATATAACTGCAAACCCTCTGGTGATGGAGCAAACCGAATTTTTAAACGGGGACTCACCCAATCTTCCATTTGGGGGATGACATCTAACCCATCTTCACTACGCAACCATCCACGCAAAGTATTGCGATCGGGATCGTAAATGTAATACTCTTCCACGCCATAGCGATCGTAGAAAAGTAATTTCTTGTCCATTTCAGTTTGGGTGTTGCTGGGAGAAAGAATTTCAAACACCACTTGTGGTGCAATTCCCTCCTCTTTCCATTGTTGGTAGCATAAGCGATCGCCTTTTGGTCTACCTAATACCACCAGCACATCTGGGGCGTTAACAATTTTGTTGCGTCCTTCTACCGGATACCAAAACAAATCCCCTGCGACAAATACATTTGGATCGTCAGCAAATAGCCACTCTATATTCTGCTTAATTTCTACAATCCAGCCAAACTGTATGGTATTATTAGCCGCTGGTTGTCCGTCACTATCTGGGTAGATGACCTCTGGCTGGGTCGGCGGTTGGATTTGCGATACCATAGCTTCGCCCTCAGAAGGATATTTAATCAGGATGCTTCCAAATTAGCAGACTCTTAAGTATGTCTGCGGCATGAATCTGGAAGAAGAACTAACTAAAACAGTACGATTGTTCTACTATAAACTGATTAAAGATAGTATTATTAAGGACTGTTTCATAGGAAACTCCCTCTTCGCCGCCCAATATGTCAGACCAACAGCTAGCAGCATCCTTGAATGGACATCTTCCGTACCCCAGCCACAACAGCCAGAATACCATTCGGATTCGGGGTGCTAGGCAGCATAATCTGAAAAATATTGACTTGGAATTGCCACGCGATCGCCTAATCGTCTTCACTGGCGTTTCTGGTTCTGGTAAGTCTTCCCTAGCCTTTGATACCATTTTCGCTGAAGGGCAACGTCGCTACGTGGAATCCCTCAGCGCCTACGCAAGGCAATTTCTCGGACAACTAGATAAGCCGGATGTGGAAGCCATTGAAGGCTTAAGTCCAGCAATTTCCATTGACCAAAAGTCAACCTCTCATAACCCCCGTTCCACTGTCGGTACGGTGACAGAGATTTACGACTATTTGCGCCTGTTATTTGGTCGGGCTGGCGAACCCCATTGTCCGATATGCGATCGCTGTATTGCACCCCAGACAATCGATGAAATGTGCGATCGCATCATGGAATTACCAGATCGCACCCGCTTCCAAATCCTTGCACCCGTTGTCAGGGGAAAAAAAGGCACACACCGTAAGCTTTTGTCAAGTCTGGCATCCCAAGGTTTTGTCCGCGTCCGAATTAATGGCGAGATCCGCGAACTGTCAGATTCTATTGAATTGGATAAAAATTTTACCCACACCATCGAAGTGGTAATTGACCGCTTGGTGAAAAAGGCTGATATTCAGGAGCGTTTGGTTGATTCCCTGTCTACGTGTCTCAAACAATCGGGTGGGATTGCAGCCATTCTGGTGAGTCTACTTGGTGACGACGGACAAGAAAAGGAAGAAGAATTAGTATTTTCAGAAAACTTTGCTTGTCCAGAGCATGGCGCGGTAATGGAGGAACTATCGCCGCGATTGTTCTCCTTTAACTCACCTTATGGTGCTTGTCCGCACTGTCACGGAATTGGGACTTTAAGAAGATTTGCGCCAGACTTGATCGTACCCGACTGGGAAGCACCAGTTTATGCTGCGATCGCGCCTTGGTCAGAAAAAGATAATTCTTATTATCTAGAATTACTCTATAGTGTAGGACAGATTTATGGATTTGAGTTACAGACAAATTGGAGCAAGCTGACAGAAGAACAGCAGCAAATTATTTTGTTTGGAGAGAAAGATGAACGAGCCGCAGAAGCACAAAGGAAGCAGAGTTTTAAAGGTGCTATTCCAATTTTGCAACGACAATATGAGGGTGGTTCGGAATTAGTTAAGCAAAAATTAGAGCAGTATTTAATCGATCAACCCTGTGAAGTTTGTCAGGGAAAACGGTTAAAACCGGAAGCCTTGGCGGTGAAGTTGGGACAATATGGAATTTTAGAATTAACTAGCGTATCAATACGGGATTGTCGAGAGAGAATTGAGCAATTCAAGTTGAGCGATCGCCAGTTACAAATTGCTGATTTAGTCCTAAGAGAAATCAAAGCAAGATTGCAATTTTTGTTAGATGTAGGTTTAGATTACCTCACCCTTGACCGTCCCGCCATGACCCTTTCTGGGGGTGAAGCCCAGCGAATTCGTCTAGCAACGCAAATTGGCTCTGGTTTAACTGGAGTTCTTTACGTTTTAGATGAACCGAGTATTGGTTTGCATCAACGAGATAATGGCAGGTTGCTTAAAACCTTAACAAAATTGCGCGATTTGGGTAATACATTAATTGTCGTTGAACACGATGAAGAAACAATTCGCGCAGCCAACCATATAGTTGATATTGGACCTGGTGCAGGAATTCACGGCGGAAATATTATCGCCCAAGGTAATTTTCAGGCATTATTAGCAGCAGAAGATTCCTTGACAGGCGCATATTTATCAGGAAGACGAGTAATTACCACACCAGCAGAACGCCGAGAAGGAAATGGGCGGAGTTTGGGAATTAAAAATGCCCATCGCAACAATTTAAGAAATATAGATGTAGAAATTCCACTAGGTAAACTCGTCTCCATCACAGGTGTGTCTGGTTCTGGCAAATCTACCCTAATTAACGAATTGCTATATCCATCTCTGCAACACCATTTAACTAAGAAAGTTCCCTTACCCAGACATTTGGATAAAATTCAGGGATTGAATGCGATTGATAAAGCGATCGTTATCGATCAATCCCCAATTGGACGCACACCACGTTCTAACCCTGCAACTTACACAGGAATTTTCGATGCCATTCGGGATGTATTTTCCCAAACAGTAGAAGCCAAAGCTAGGGGTTATAAACCTGGACAATTTTCTTTCAACGTTAAAGGCGGACGTTGCGAAGCTTGTAGCGGACAGGGTGTGAATGTTATTGAAATGAACTTTCTCCCAGATGTTTACGTGCAATGCGAAATTTGTAAAGGTGCAAGATACAACCGCGAAACGTTACAAGTGAAGTACAAAGATAAGTCAATCTCTGATGTTCTGAGAATGACAGTTGAGGAAAGTTTGGACTTTTTCCAGAATATCCCCAAAGCGATCGCGCGTTTGCAAACTTTATTTGATGTCGGCTTGGGTTATGTCCAACTAGGACAGCCTGCGACTACCTTATCAGGTGG
>CAXUOL010000706.1:0-3967 GCA_964252435.1 uncultured Nostoc sp. | reverse complement strand
TTTTCGTTCAAAATTCATTCTGAATTCTGGCTCCTGACTCCTGAATTCTGTTTCGGTAAATGCTCTAGTTCTTAGAGCAAAGCGCCACCACAACTAGAACCACACCCAGCAGTACAACCATAGCAATAAGCAGCAGTTTGTACCTCACTAATCAGGTCTAAACTGCCAGCTTCTAACAATTTGCCAACTGTCAAGGTTTCACCATTGCAAGTTTTTGCAGGCAAATTCATCATTTGGTTAAAGTCACAATCATATACATTGCCCAGATAGTCAATTGAAAGTTCATCACTACACATTAAATGTTCAACTGTGCTGGGATTAAAATGCGACTCTAAAAACTGCAAATAGCTAGCGTATAGTTTTCTCCGTTCTAAATGCATTTTGGTTCTACCAACTGGTAGATTGGTAAAGGTGAAGAGGTTGTTAAACACAATATTAAAATGTTCTTGTAAGAACATTTTGTAATCTCGTTCTAGGTTACTCTGTTCGGGAGCTAAAGAAAATTTTTCATTAGTGGGCAACTGGGGATTAAATACCAAGTCCAAAATTAAATTTTGGTCTTTACCATAGCCGAGTTGGTTAAGCCACTGCAAAGCTTTGACTGAACTATCAAAAACACCAGTACCGCGCATTTTATCAACATTATCTGCTAAGTAACAGGGTAGGGAAGCTACAATTCTTACTTGATGTTTAGCAAAGTATTCTGGTAAATCACCAAATCTATCTTCAAAATAAATGGTCAAATTAGACCGGACAATCACTTGTTTATCAGTTGCTTTTGCTGCTTCTACCAGTGGCTGAAATCCATAATTCATTTCTGGTGCGCCACCAGTCAAATCCACAATTTTAATTTCGGGAAATTTATGGATTAGTGAAATCAATTGTTCGCAAATTTCAGGAGAAAGTTCTTCTGTACGTTTTGGTCCAGCTTCAACATGACAGTGTGTACAGGCAAGATTACAACGCTTACCTAGATTAATTTGTAAAACAGTAATGCCTTTTTTTGTTAAAGGTGAACTGAGTTTGTTTTTAAAGGCTGTGACTGCTGTATCTAGTAAAATTTTTGTTTGAGTTTGCATTAGTTACTACTCCTAAAAAATTACATAACAATATTCAACAATTTTTCTAACCTTGCAATAATCTGTAACTTATTGCACTAATAATTGCAGCAGTTGGTAAAGTTAAAATCCACGATAGTAAAATCTGATAAAAAACACGAGTGTTAGATTTAGATTTTTTGCTAATTAATCCTACACCAAAAATCGAACCGACTGAAACGTGAGTGGTAGAAACTGGAAGCCCAAACCGAGTAGCTGCAATCACCAGAACCCCAGTTACTATATTTGCTGATAAGCCTTGAGTAGGATTCATTGAGGTAATCTTTTCACTCATGGTTATTGCAACTTTTTGAGAGTTGAGTAAACCGCCAAGTGCCATTGCGATCGCTATTGTGATCATTCCTCCCTGAATCGAGAAATATTCAATAATTAGGATAAGTGAAACAATCTTAGGAGTATCATTTAATCCTCTAGCAAAACTGACAATTCCAGCGCTGAGAAAATGACAACCATCAATCATTTTTTGGTTGACTGGTAGATGCCATTTTGAATTAATATAGCCAGATAAGCTGTAAATTCCTGCTCCCAAGGGAATAGCAATGATTGGACTGAGTAATAAAGGCAAAATAAAGGAAGTTCCTAAAGCTGCAAAATTAACTTGTAGTCCGATTGCCACTAATCCAGCGCCAACCAGCGCACCTGTTAAACTGTGAGTTGTGGAAATCGGAAACCCCATGAGGGTTGCAATAATTACAGTCAATCCAGTAGCGATCGCTACAGCAAGATGAAACTCTGGAGCATTAGCGATCGCATCAGGTAATAGTCCTTTTCCAGAGAAGTTTTTAATTAATGCTCCTGCTAAAAAAGTCGCAGTTATTGCACCAGCAAAAGTTGTAAAAGTTGCCCACAAAATTGCTGTTTGGTAGCTGCTAGTTCGGCTACCAAACAGCGTTGCTACACCTTTAAAATTATCATTTGCTCCATTTGAATATGCTAAAAAAAGCGTAGCTAAAAAAATACTAATTAATAACATTTTGGAGTTTATAAAGAAGAAGTCAGAATTCAGAAATTAGAATTCCGAATGTAATTAGTGAAAGATTCAAATTGTGCATTCATTACCCAGCGATGCACTGAGCTTGTCGAAGTGTCGCACAGAACAATTCTAAATTCTGACTCCTGACATCTGAATTCTTTCTTAGATAAATTAACAGCAGCCACCACCGCTATAGTGCCAGGTTGAATTGGTAACAATTATTTCTGCTGGCTTACTAGCAGCAAGTTTAGCAGCAGTTTTATCACACACCGCAGCCGGAATACCTAGCTGAAGTATATGACCTGCCAAATCGTCAAAGAAGGGTTCATAACCAGCATAAATTGCCGTTTTTCCAGTAAAAATGCAAGCACCATCTTCTGGAATTGCAACTTTAAATGAGACAGAATCCAGACTTTCTAAAAGTAGGTTTTCTTCTAAATTATAAGTCTGGGAATCTAATAAACGATAAGGACGACGGGCACGAATTTCAATTTGACCAAAACCAGCATTTATAATCCTTTCAGTATACTCTTGATATGTGAGTGCGCCTGATAAACACATGGCTCTCAATCGCTCATCTTCTTGAAGATGTGCTGGAATGGGACGAGTAGCAATTGGATCGCTCATCTGCAAGCGTCCACCTGGTTTTAATACCCGATATGCTTCTTTTAAAGCACGAGTTAAATCTTCTGGTTCAAAGATGTTGAAAAGGCAATTTTGTGCCACAACATCAACGCTAGCATCAGCAACAGGTAAGTTAAAAGCATCACCTTCGCAGATTTCTACAAAGCTGGTGTTAAACCAGGGGTTTTCTTGAGCAGCAATTTCCAGATTACGTGCAGCTGCTTCCCGCATGGCCCCAACCGGTTCAACGGCAATTACAGCACTTGCATAACGGGAAAAATAAGCGAATTGCAGCGCTTCTAAGCCGCCACCAACGCCGACGTACAGCACAGTAGGTTGCTTTCCTAGTTCAGTGGGGTGAACAGTAGTGCCACAACCATAATTCATTTCCTGCATTGGCAAAGGAATTTTCAATCCTGGTAGTTGCAGGGGCGTACTTTGTACACAACAAAGTCCAACTTGCGGGGTTTGGGCAACTTCGCGGTAGAATTGCGCTGCTGTTTCTAGATAAGTCATGCCACTTTGAGTTTTGGATTTTGGATGATTACAGCTTTGTGCATCCTAATATAATTAATTCTAAGTTGGATAAGTTTTTGCTGAGATTGCCAAAAACCCCAAATCTTCCTAAGATAGAAAGATTTGGGATTTTACCGTTATTTGACACTGAAAGACGAACAAGGGGAACAGGGGAGACAAGGGGACAAGGGAGACAAGTCTCTCCCTTGTCTTCCCCCTCTTCCTTGTTTACCTTGTCTCTTCTCAATTCCCAATTCCCAATGCCCTTCAAGAGTGCTGAGTGGGGCAGAGGGGAGAATAACTCTTAACTCCTAACTCCTAACTCCTAACTCTTAACTCAGCACTCAGCACTCAGCACTCAGCACTCCTAACGCCCAATGCCCAAAGAAAGTTAAAATTCAATTAGGTAATAATGCAATTTGTTAAGTTTTATCACGGCAGTGACAGTGATAACACTAAGCTGACCTTACTTAAGAAGGCATCCAGTGAATAGCTAAGATGTTCCCCACAAGTGTATTTATTCATTTTGAATTTTGAATTTTTATGTACGATGTCCTCGATTCCCGCTCTGTCTTAGAAGTTTTGCGACCAGTGGAAGACCCAGAACTCCGTAAAAGTCTGGTAGAACTGAATATGATTCGCAACGTAAAAATTGACGGTGGTAAGGTTAGTTTTACTTTAGTGTTAACCACTCCTGCCTGTCCTTTACGTGAATTTATTGTCGAAGACTGTCAGA
>CAXUOL010000705.1:0-3970 GCA_964252435.1 uncultured Nostoc sp. | reverse complement strand
ACTGCTTCAACTATGTTGCCATTGAGCACAAAAGCACCAGATTTTAATCTACCGGAAGTAGTATCTGGAAAGGCAACTTCACTTTCCACCTTTGCAAATAAAAAAGCGCTGTTGGTAATGTTTATTTGTCGGCATTGCCCATTTGTAAAGCACATTTAACAAGAATTAGTGCAGTTAGGAAAAGATTATTTTACAAGTGATTTAGCGATCGTTGGCATCAGTGCTAACGATGCAAAAAATTACCCAGATGATGCGCCAGAGTCGTTACAAGCATTTGCGACAGAACAAGGGTTTAATTTTACCTTATGCTACGACGAGAGCCAGGAAACGGCAAAGGCTTACACAGCAGCTTGTACACCTGATTTTTTTGTATTTGATGATCAACGCCAACTTGTTTATCGGGGACAATTAGATGATAGCCGCCCCAGCAATGGTAAACCCGTAACAGGCGCAGATTTACGCGCAGCCATTGAAGCAGTGCTGGCGGGTAAACCTGTTACAAGCGACCAAAAGCCGAGTGTTGGTTGCAATATTAAATGGAAACCTGGAAACCAACCTAGTTATTTTGGTTGAAAAAGATTGGGCATGGGGCATTGGGAAAAGTTTTCCATACTCCCTACTCCCCACGATTATCAATGTTTAATTTCCAAATTCAATATGTAGCATCCTAATTGGACTTTTTCTGCCCACAATTCATATTCCAGCCGCAAATTCTCTGGCAAGGGATGTCCGTTGAGAGTTAGGCTACGAGTAAAATTTCGTAAACGAATGGGATCGTTAGGTTGCAATGACTCAGTTGGCAACCAATAGCGACTAATGCCATAAACACCCTGTTCCCAAAAGTGACGGTAACTTACTTGAGCATTACCTTGCATAGTCATGATGACTCGGTAAGGGGAAATCTCTAGCCACAAGATTCTGGGACTGTTAGGGGCGTAAGCTTTGCTCTTACTTTGGGGAAGTGTGTCTTCTGGACTTATGACACTCTCTACTTCGCAGCTAATTAAGGGTGGTGCAGTCATTAGTAAATGGAATCGATCGGTATCTTTTTGATACAATGTCGCGGCAGTTTCGACAACAGACCAGATCGGTAGGTCAGTGGAGATAAGTGATAAGCACACGGGCTTGCGGTGATGGGTCAGCATGGGAGCGATAAGGGCTAAAAGCTATTGAACAAAATGAAATGAACACTCTAGCTGTCTAATAGGTCGGGGTAGGAAACTAAATAGTAAAACAGGCTTAATATTAATGAATCCGCTGATTTGTTAATAAGCTACACAAATCTGGATGAAACAGGTAGAATGTCAGCTTACACAGCAAAAACGGTATTTTTATCTAGAGAAAGCTAATTCGTAAGTAAAGCTTGTAAATATTCTAAGGCTATAGCTTCAAAACAGTGGCAGTCGTTTTAGAAGCTAAGAAACCTTTTTGAGGGAGACTTACTAAGCCCCGTTGGGGCGGGTGTAGGGGTGTAGGGAAAAAGACTAGCCCCAACAACCACTCTTGTAAAAGCCCCATCCCTTGGGATGACCGCGTTGTCCGAGGTTTCAATCCTCAGACAACGCTTGAACCCCCTATACCCTTATACCCCTACACCCCTAATGAACGTAGATTGGAGTAAGTTTCATACAGCCAAAAGCGATAAGATACTAAGAAGGAAGTCACCAGAAGCGACAAACTAAGTCGCTGATGAACTTCCGGTGTATTTAAATGCCAGTGTATCCTAATGTCGGCTTCTGTTATAACCGTAGAAACTCACGAAAACCTTTCTCACCAAAATATTGCTGAGTAAAAAGTAAAATTCATTGACTCAGCAATATTTTGGTCTGCCCATTGCGTGTCTGGCAGTGAAGAAAGAGCAAAGTTGGAGAGACGCGATCAATTGCTGTCTCTACAGAAATATTTATTCGTCAATTATTTTTTGACAGACCACTAGTGGTCTATGGCATTAATTCTACTGGGTTAAGAAAACGAACCGCATTCGCGTTAGCGTCTCCCCTTGGGAGAAGGACGCAAAGAGCGCAAAGTTAAGAGGTAAAGAAGAGAAAATTAAAACTGATTCACCTCTCAAAACTTTTGCGATAGACCACTGGTTTGTCGATCAGATCCGATTTTTGCCTGCTAACAAATTAGCGATCGCAGTACTATAGCAAAGTGCTGAGTGCTGTTAGCGTCAGCGGGGCGTTTAGCCCGTGCTGAGTAGAAACCAAGTTAAATCAAGGCTTTTAGCAATCAACATTGTCCTAACATTAGTGGCTACGGCTATAATTGCTTGACATATCGGTAATCATTGGCTTGGAGTAAGGACAAAAAAAGTGGCTCTACAATCAGCAGAACCACTAACGCTTTCGCAAATCTGTTATGAGTTAACGAACTGCCCCTTGAGCAGAAACAGTATCAATCGGTTTCATCAGGTACAGCCGCAATAACTGCCAGCCGTTGGATATGTAAAGCGGCAGTTTTTGGAAGAATTGCAGGAATTTGGGAGTGTTGGAGTTAGCGATCGCACCCAGCTTCTGGTTATTGCTTATACAAACATCCAAGCGCTCATAAAACTCTGGATTCTCTACATCCAGCATCAGTGGGAATACCCGACCTGCGTTTTCGTTGGTCTTCTTAATTACATGGATATCGTATTCTCGTGCATCCAATCCAAGGGTGGCATAAAAGTCTTTGCGTTGGATGTCATTGAGATACATTGTCGCAAATACCGACAACAGGAAAAACCGACTCCACAGCCGTGCTTTCCAATCATTCAACATTTGCGGCTGAGATTTCATGACCGCATCAAAGAAATCGCCGTGACGGTTTTCATCCTGACACCAGTTTTCAAAGAACCGGAAGATTGGATAAACCCGGTCTTCGGGATGTGCTTCTAAATGGCGATAAATGGTGATGTAGCGCCAATAACCGATCTTCTCAGAAAGATAAGTAGCGTAAAAGATGAATTTCGGTTTAAAGAAGGTATAACTGCGACTCTTAGTCAAAAACCCTAAATCTAGGGACAGATTAAAGTCCGACAAAGCTTTGTTCAAAAAGCCAGCGTGACGCGCTTCATCCCGTGACATCAGGTTAAAACACTCAGCCAAAACTGGGTTTTTGCCTTTCAAGCGACGACCAAGTTCTTTATACAGCAAAAAGCCGGAAAACTCTGCCGTACAAGAACGTTCTAGAAATTCAACGAACAATCGGCGAGTTTCTCCGTCAATATGATCCCAGGATTGTTCAAACTCGGCATCCCGAACAAAGTGGTGGCGGTTGTAGTCAGTGCGGAACTCTTCAAGAATGGCTCTTAACTCATCTTCGTTGACGGAGATATCCATCCGTGCCATTTCATCAAAATCGGTAGTATAAAACCGAGGTGTTAACAGGGTTTCTTTTGCCGGGACTTTAATTCCTGGCCGGATTTCTTCAAAGCCTGGTTTTTTGAGGGAATCTACCATGTCTTGATTTCTCTTTCGTCTTTATTATCTTAAGTAGACCTTTCGGGTGACGTTCCTACGTCTCTACCGCCACGGTAACGTTAGTTCCTCATGGGGAAACCCGTTGGCACTAGCCTCTCCCTTTGGGAGAAGACCGGACTGCCTCACCAGAAATGCTCTGGCAAACCGTAACAGCCCACAATAATCGAATTGTATAAAGTTCAGTCTACCAAGGTGCGGGTGAGAAATTTGTAAGCAAAACATTAAGAGTTGCAACAATCATTCAATATTAGGACTTACGCATCAAGTACGAAATGTAGGGGGAATTCATGAATTGTCCCTACGGTAAATCAAGGCTTTCACTGCCTTTTTGCGTAAGTCCTAAATATTTACGGAATCAAAAATCACAGATTAGTCATTTGTCATTTGTCCTTTGTTAAAAACTAATGACCAATGACCAATGACTAATTTCTACCTAACCACTTTTGACCATCTAAGCGCTGAACTAAGCCATATACTAATAAATCGAGGGTAATTTTGCGTTCATC
>CAXUOL010000704.1:0-3977 GCA_964252435.1 uncultured Nostoc sp. | reverse complement strand
TGCTGCACGGATGGCAGCAACATTTGACCGAATTTCTAAAGGAAGATTGTTAATTAATGTAGTGACAGGTGGAGATCCTGTGCAGCTGGCTGGGGATGGCTTGCATCTTAGTCATGACGATCGCTATGATTTAACCGATGAATTTCTCACAGTTTGGCGGGGTATCGTCGGTGGAGAAACAGTCGATTTTAAAGGAAACTACCTGGATATCAAAGGTGGTAAGCTCCTATTCCCACCAGTTCAAAAACCCTATCCACCTTTGTGGTTTGGTGGCTCATCTGCTGCTGCCAAGCGGGTTGCTGCTAAACATATAGATGTTTATCTGACTTGGGGTGAACCTCCACAACAAGTTGCCCAAAAGATTGCCGAAGTCCGAGAATTGGCGGCAGAACAAGGCAGAACAGTCCGTTTTGGGATTCGCTTGCATGTAATTGTGCGAGAAACCGAGTCAGCTGCTTGGGATGCTGCCAATGAGCTAATTAAGTATGTGGATGAGGATGCGATCGCTAAAGCTCAGAAAGACTTAGCTCATTCTGATTCTGAAGGACAGCGGCGCATGAGTCAACTACATAGTGGTAGTCGAGAAGCCTTAGAAATTAGCCCTAACCTGTGGACAGGAATTGGATTAGTGCGGGGTGGTGCTGGTACGGCCTTAGTTGGAGATCCTGACACCGTTGCCGCTAGGATGCTGGAATATCGCAATTTGGGGATAGAAACATTCGTTTTCTCTGGATATCCCCATTTAGAAGAAGCGTATCGCACCGCTGAATTATTATTTCCCCGCCTACCTTTGCAAAGCGAACCGACACCTTTAACGCCACCAATTTTGAGTTCTGTTGGCGAAATCGTCGCCAATGAAAAATTTGCAAAACAACTAACGAGTGCTTCATGACTAATTCGTAATTAAAGAGCAAATTACAAATTACGTTGGTGATGCTTCTAGATTCATGCTTTGGAACAATCTAAAATCCCAAATTCCATGACTATTACCTTTAAAAGCACCAAAAGCAAAAATAATATATCCCTGAGCGAGGTGTTAGACAACCCGCAAATCGAGAAAATAGTTCCTTGGATTGTGCCTGTTACCGTATTAATTCTTTGGGAACTTGCTTCTAGAACTGGTCTACTTTCAACCAGGATTTTACCAGCACCAAGTGGTGTAATCGCTACAGCGATTAAACTTAGCTCAACTGGAGAACTGTTCCAACATATAGGAATTAGTGCTGGGCGAGCGATATCCGGTTTTATAGTTGGTGGCAGTATTGGGTTCGGTTTGGGATTACTTAATGGCTTTTCCCGTGTAGCAGAAAAGTTATTGGATAGTTCTCTACAAATGCTTCGGACTATCCCTAATTTGGCATTAATTCCGCTAGTGATTCTCTGGTTTGGTATTGGCGATCAAGCTAGATTATTTCTAGTATCTATGGGGGTATTTTTTCCGATATATCTCAATACATTTCATGGTATCCGTAGTGTTGACCCTGGACTGATTGAAATGGGAAAAGTCTATGGATTAAAAACACCACAACTTCTGTGGCAAATAATTTTTCCAGGAGCTTTGTCTTCGATTCTCGTTGGTGTTCGTTTTTCGTTGGGGATTATGTGGCTGACACTAATTGTGGCAGAAACGATCGCAGCAGATTCCGGTCTTGGTTATATGGCAATGAATGCCCGTGAATTTATGCAAACCGATGTTGTGGTTTTGAGTATAGTAATCTATGCACTGCTGGGTAAATTAGCAGATTCTGTTGCCAGAGGATTAGAAACAAAATTCTTGGCTTGGAACCCCAATTATCAAAAGTCCTAAATGCTAAATTCACTAGAATTAAAGGTTGAAAATTCCTGATTTCAACTTTTGAGTTCTGTTAATTTTGAGTGTGATTTGCTTTCTTGAACGTCTCATCAGACTAATTAAATTTTTCAGTTGTTCTCGAAAAGGAGGTTTTGCAAGTGAGTTCAAATGTACAGGGTACACAACTAAGTATTTTAGATTTGACGAAAGTTTTTGGCAAGAAAACTGTTTTAAACTCGCTGAATTTAGAAGTTGAAGCAGGTGAGTTTGTCGCTATTGTCGGACGAAGTGGTTGTGGTAAGAGTACCCTATTGCGTCTGGTGTCAGGATTAGATAGAGTAACTTCAGGTGGAATACTACTGGATGGAGAACCACTGCATAGACTCAGCCGTTTTGTAACAGTGATGTTTCAAGAGCCCCGCTTGCTGCCGTGGAAGCGCGTTGTTCAGAATGTGGGGTTGGGCTTAGAAGGTAATTGGCGTGAAAAAGCTTTGTGGGCACTTAATAAAGTCGGACTCAAAGATAGAGCTGATGAGTGGCCTTATGTTTTGTCTGGAGGACAACGGCAACGGGTATCATTGGCCAGAGCGTTAGTCAGTCAGCCCCGTTTGTTGTTGCTAGATGAACCTTTGGGAGCATTGGATGCTCTAACTCGCCAAGAAATGCAGGGTTTGATTGAAAACTTATGGCAAGAGCGAAGATTTACTGCATTTTTGGTTACTCACGATGTGGAAGAGGCTGTGGCGTTAGCAGACCGAGTGATAGTGATTGATGAAGGAAAGATTTCTATGGATTTGCCTGTGAGACTTTCACGCCCACGAGATCGAAGTAGCGAAGTGTTTATCAATATCAGAGAAGCAGTTTTAGAGCGAGTAATGAGGAATGAAAATACTCAGCCAACTAATCAATTGTTGCAGTTGAGTAGTTAAGATTTAGCTTTCGTTAGTTGATTAATACAATGCTTGAGGTAGCTGGGGTAAAATAGGCTACTTCGAGATTAAAACTTCCTTTTAAAAAGCAGCTATAGCAATCAAAAATTTTTATGAACACTCAAAATACCTCTCTGCGGCTCTGGGTGATTTTTCTGTATTCACGACCTAGATAAACTAGATAATAATTATTAATTTATATTGTTGGATTAACAACAAATAATAAAATTTATTATAACAATAAATATTAATTATTTAGGATTAATCTAATGATAATTAAAAAATTAATAAAGGATGATGCAAAAGATTATAGACAGATCAGATTAGAAGCTTTATATAAAAATCCAGATTCATTTGGCACAACGTATCATGAAGAAGCAATTAAGACGATAGAACAATTTCAGGATAGAATCCCAGTAGATAACAATAACTTTATTTTGGGTTGCTCTGAGGATAAAGAGTTAATTGGAATAGTTGCATTTCACCAAGAATCAAGAATAAAACTCAGGCATAAAGCATATATTAGTGGTATGTATGTTCAACAAAAATATCGAGGCAAAGGTATAGGTAAACTATTATTATATGAATTAATTGAAAGAGCAAAAGCTATTGATGAAGTAGAAATATTATTACTTGATATTGTTCAAAATAATTTCTTTGCAAAACAACTTTATTTATCACTAGGGTTTCAAATATATGGAATAGAGAAAATGGCGTATAAATTGAATAATCAATATTTTGATCTTGAGTTGATGTATTTAAAAATTAAATAATAAAAGCTAAATTCATCCTAAATATCATAAGTTGTACCAATAAAAGATGGGACTCAATTTTTTATCAAACAGAGGCAATTCCCAGAGATAACCCTGCAAAGTAAAGAAGAGGTAATCTACAATGAAGCTCATTTTGCCGCTCGATTTGGTTGCTGAGATTGAGCCACATCTACCACCCAATACACAGATTGTACGAGTAGATATTGATGGTAATTTAGATGGCGATGCTAGCGATGCTGAAGTTTATTTCAGTTGGTTTTTATCCAGAAGTCCAACGCTGCATAAAATAATAGAAGCAGCACCTGCACTGCGTTGGCATCATGCACCAAATGCAGGGGTGAATCATATTCTGACACCAACTTATTTGCAAAGAGATATTATTCTCACAAATGGGGCTGGAGTGCATGGAATTCCGATCGCAGAATTTGTAATCACTTATATACTGGCTCATGCCAAGCATCTACAGGAATTATATGCTTTACA
>CAXUOL010000703.1:0-3988 GCA_964252435.1 uncultured Nostoc sp. | reverse complement strand
AAGACGCTAGGTGATTTGATTTGTGAATTAATCAGTTGCTTTTGGATTGCGATAATGAATTTCTCCCATTTGTTCAATACTTTGCTTTACAAGCAGGTAATGCCAATTTAACACAACACTGAATCAGAGCAACTTTAACAACACAATAGACGGCAATCTGATAGAATGAGGGACTGCGGCACTCGCTCTCAGTCTTTGCGCTACTGCCCATCCAGCTTTTCCATGATTTTTATCCGTCCGCCTAAGACTGACGCCATCATTGGCGACAGGCCGATGTTATTTTTGGAGTCTTAATGTTGTCTTTTTCCGATCTCGGCTTGTCCAATGAAATTATCCGTGCTGTCACCGAACGAGGGTACACGGAACCCACGCCAATCCAGATGCAGTCCATTCCTGCTGTCTTGTCGGGTAAAGATTTATTAGCTGGGGCACAAACTGGCACTGGAAAGACCGCAAGTTTTACACTGCCGCTGTTGCATCGATTATCGTCTAACAAGAGCAAAGGTACGCCTAATGGATACCCACCAATCCGGGCGTTGATTCTCACTCCGACTCGCGAACTCGCTGCACAAGTGGAAGAAAGCGTGCGCGAGTACGGCAAGTACTTAAATCTCAACTCGATGGTGATGTTTGGCGGAGTCAGTATTAATCTGCAAAAACAGCGTTTGAGGAGCCGAGTAGATATTTTGGTCGCTACTCCAGGGCGACTACTAGACCACGTACAGCAGGGTACGCTGAACCTATCGCAGATTGAGGTTTTGGTGCTGGATGAAGCCGATCGGATGCTGGACATGGGTTTTATTAATGATATCCGCCGCATCCTCTCACTCCTGCCCAAACAGCGACAGAATTTGCTATTTTTCGCTACTTTCTCAGACAAGATTAAGGCACTGGCCGCCGGACTACTCAATCACCCAACGATGATTGAGGTAGCACGCCGCAACATTACCGCCGACACGATCGCACAGAAAGTTTACCAAGTAGACCGTGACAAGAAACGCCAATTACTTGCTCATCTGATTCGGCGAGATAATTGGTATCAAGTATTAGTGTTCACTCGCACTAAGTATGGCGCTGATCGTTTGGTAAAGCAGTTGGGCGAAGACCGCATTCAAGCATTGGCAATCCACGGTAATAAGAGCCAGCCGGTACGTACCAACGCTCTGGCAAAGTTCAAAAATGGCAGCTTACAGGTATTGGTGGCGACAGACATTGCTGCTAGGGGTCTTGACATCAGCGAACTGCCCCATGTTGTTAACTTTGATTTGCCCAATGTACCAGAAGATTATGTTCATCGTATTGGTCGCACCGGTCGCGCTGGCGCATCAGGTGAAGCTGTATCGCTAGTGTGCATCGATGAACAGCATCTATTGAAAGATATCGAAAAACTGATTGAGCAACGCTTGCCGAAGGAAGTGGTTGCTGGTTTTGCGCCCGACCCCGACATTGAGCCAGAAGCGATCCCAAATGGACGGCAACACAGAGCCAAGCCCGGAAGTGATAAGCATCCGGCTCGTACTCCTAAACCGTTACCACAGACATCGGCTAAACGTAAAGCAGCGCCACCTGCCACCAATGGCGAGAAACCTGGCGCTCGCTCATCTGGATCGCGCCGTTCTACTAAACGCGATCGCTGATATTTGTTAGCTGTTCAATAGATTGATTTTTCACGGGTTCTGGAAAACCTCATACCAATTCAAAATTCAAAATGACGCTCTCTACGAGACGCTACGCGTAGCTTGCTTCTTTGTTCGCGTAGCGTTCCGCAGGAAAGGAGTACGCGGACTCGCTCTAAGCGTTGGCGCAGCCTCTCGTAGAGAAGCCATGCCGTTCGCGTTCGCGTAATTTTAACTATGGGGTTATACTCAGCACTCAGCACGGGCTAAACGCCCCGCTACAGCTAACAGCACTCAGTACTCAGCACTACTGAAATACAGTTGTCGGAATGCAGTTAACAGTGTCATAAAGAAAAGGTGAAGGTTAACCTGTAGGGTATAACTTACCTTAGAGTTGCTTGACCGAAGAACAAAAGGATACAAGCCCCTAAATTTATTTATGGGGATTATTAATTTTGAATTTTGAATTTTGAATTCCCCGAAGGGGTTGACCTCTAGCTTCGATGGATCTATCACACTCATGACTGAACTCACGCTACGTCTACAAGAGGGAGATACCGAGACAACGATCGCAGTTGACCAAGATGTATTTACAATTGGTCGTTTGCCGGAATGTAACTTGTACTTACCTTTTGGTGGAGTATCTCGCAACCATGCTCGCTTGGTAAAAACGGCTGACGGTGTGTGGACTATTGAGGATCTGGGCAGCAAAAACGGGACGCAAGTCAATAAATATCTGGTTAACTATCCCCAAGAGTTACATCACGGCGATATCATTTGGCTGGGCAATGTTAGCCTGGTTGTACTGCTCACAACCCCTGTTTCTCAACCGACACCTGAGTATCCCGGAATTTCGGACATTAATCAGCAAAGAACAATCCTTCATAATGTTGAACAATTACAACAGCAATGGATTGCAGCTGATAGTAAAGATGGCAACGTCAATAATAAGGACAAAACTATTGCTCGTCTCAAAGACTTAGTGGACATAGCGAAAAATCTTTGTGCAGCCGCGTCTATAGAAGAGATTTTTTCTCAGGTGCAGCAAGTAGTTTTTCGTTATCTTGATAGTATCGATCGCTTGGCATTATTAATTGATGTCAATGGTTGCGGCCAGTTGGAATTAATGAATGCTGCCACTAGAAATGTTTCCCAACAAAAACATCTCCCCTCTGATGGCAGTTGGATTAGTCGTAGTATCTGTCAAAAGGTATTTGAGGAAAAAGTCGTTATTCAAACCGGTGATACTCATCTAGATGAACGGTTTGCTAGCGAACAGAGTATTTTAGTCAAAGGCATTCGTAGCGCGATGGCAGTGCCTTTATGGGATGAAAATAAAATTGTCGGCGTATTGTATGCCGATGCCAATTTTTCTTCTTACCATTGGGCAAATGAAGGTGAAGAAGAATTGAGCTTTTTTTCAGCTTTAGCAAACCTTGTAGCTTCTAGTGTGCAGCGTTGGCTATTAGTAGAGAAACTAAAAACTGAAGAGATGATTCGTCACCGACTAGAACGTTATCATTCTCCAGCAGTTGTACAGCAGTTGATATCTGTAGGCGGATTACCGGGTGGTCGTTTAGCTCCCGCCGAGAGCGAAATCAGTATTTTGTTTGCTGATTTAGTTGGCTTTACGGCAATTTCTGAAAGGTTAACACCAACTGCGATCGCTCAACTATTAAATAATTTATTTGAAGAAATGCTAAAAGAAGTGTTTAGCTGCGGCGGCACTTTAGATAAATATATTGGCGATTGTATTATGGCTTTTTTTGGCGCTCCAGAACCGCAAGCAGATCATGCCGATCGCGCTGTTACTGCTGCCAAGGGAATGCTCACTCGTCTTGAACATCTTAATGCCAATGGTTTTTGGCACGAACCCTTACAATTACGTATTGCGATTAATAGCGGTAAGGCTGTAGTGGGAGATGTCGGTAGTTCCCAAAGGGTAGATTATACAGCATTAGGCGCAACGATTAATCTTGCTGCTCGGATGGAAGGAGTTTGTCCCCCTAGTGAATGCGTGATTAGTGAAGCCACCCATACAATGCTTTCACAACCCTCAGACTTCCAAGAAATGGGAGATTATCGTTTCAAAGGTATTGAGCGATTAGTTAAAATTTATCAGACAAAATTGCAACCAGTGCCAACAATTATTGCTCCAATCATTAATCTTTAGGGATTGGGCATAGGCTTTGAGGTCTAGATTCTGTAACCCATCTAGTACCGCAAGGCGGAAGTCCAAAGTCAAAAGTCAAAAGTCAAAAGTATTATGGAATAAGCTCTTTAGGGCTTTTCAATGGTCTGCTTATTTACGCCGTGCTGTACTAGTGGTCTATCGCAAAAGTTTTGAGAGGTGAATCAGTTTTAAATTTCTC
>CAXUOL010000702.1:0-3993 GCA_964252435.1 uncultured Nostoc sp. | reverse complement strand
AACTTCTAAAGCCCCCTTTTTAAGGGGGTTGGGGGATCTGAGTGCGTAAGTCCTGTTGAGATAAAGGTAGCAGATGTGGACTGTCAGTTAACTGCCTCCATCATTACCTCAAACGGCAGGATTGCTCTATAGTCTGAGTCTCTTCGAGTCAACCGTAACCGTATAATTGCGTTGTTCCCATTTACTGCTTTCAATCCAGAAAAAGGTAAAGCTAATTGGCTGGTGCTGGTTATCAGAAACAGAAATATCTACAAAATTCACTCCTAACTTTGTGGAAGTAGAAAGCGTATCTTGTGTGGTTTGCCAATCATCATCTGACCAGTGCAATTGAAAAGATGCTAAAGCGTGAATTCGCAATGTCTGACCTTTTTTGACTTGGCTGATTTGTCGGTTAAACTTCCAAATTTCTAATGATTTACACTGCTTTCTTTCGCCTAGATAGCGATTTGCCACCTCTGGAATAAAATCAAACACCTGTCCGTCATGAGTTGACCGTAGCAGCTTGATATACTCTGCGTGCGCCCACATTAAAGGCATCGCTGAACCTGTTGGTTTTCCTAAATACATATAGATATCAGGGATATCTGCCTCATCCCAAACCTGTTCTGGTAGCAAACAAGTATCTGAAGCAAATCCTTCCATCGCCTTGATATATGTTTTGACATCGCCGCCAGCAGCTAGTTCATAATGTCCTCGTTCTCCTGTCAAAAGAGGCCAAGCGCGTCCCTTACTCCAACCAACATAAGGATTTCCGTCTTTTTGCTGACCGTAGCCGTCGTGGTTATAACGATGCCAGCAAGGCCCAACTGCTGTATCTACTTTCAATACTGCATCAATTACTTTGACAGAATCAACAATAATCTGGTCATCTGGTTTACGAATTCCATAGCGTACTAATTGGAGAAATCCGCCATCGACAATTTCCTTGGCCGGAAATTCTGCTGGTTCACCAGCTGGTCGATTGCTGATGAAAAGAGTTCCTTGGTTAGGATTGTCGTCGGCTTGAGGATTATTAATATCTGAAGGAGTAATTCGGATATAATGCCGTTTGATCCCAGGAACTAAAGTTCCTTCAGTAGTTACTGTCCAAGCTTCGATGTGAGATTCTAAAAAATCTGCGTATTCTTCGATAAACTTTGCTGTTGGTTCATCTCCACGTTGACGAACAAATTGAGCAGCACAGATTAAGGCGGCAATATTGGATGCTAGTGTTGATGGTGAATAACCACTGTTTTCTTCCCAGCGTTCTTGTTGAGTAACCAGGCCGTGACGAATTAAATAACCCGCCGCCCGCAGAACCATCGGATAGATATCGAAGCTTAAGCAAGTCTTCTGCTGGTGCAGTAGCCATGCTAAAAGAATCGGAAATGCCACTTCATCTAGTTGAATACCTTTCCAGTAAGGTTTACCATCAACCCAGAAATTTTGGGCAAAACCGCCATCTTCCTGCTGGCTGGTGGCAAGATAAATTAGCGATCGCACTGCTGTTTCTGTTTCACCAGCAGCCACCAAACCTGCTACACTACTAACCAGATCCCGCGTCCAGACAAGGTGATATCCTCCTTGGTCTTGGTCGTCTTTGGCTTCACCCCAAGGAATCGCCAGGGATGCAATCAACGCACCGGGATAAGTTTTGTCTTCATGTGCTAACAACAAACTAATGCTGTTGTGATACAACTTCCCATCATTGTATGAAACATATTCTAGCGGTTGGATATTGCGGCGCGATCGCTTCCACTGTTCGTTGTATTGCTGCTTCTGCTGTTCAAAAGGAATATTGAGCGATTGAAATAGTGTAGAAATTGCATTGTGCAGGTTTGTACCAAACGCCAATCCTAAAGTAAACTCTTTAGTGCGATCTAGATTTAGTTTTCCAGTCAGAGCAAGGTTGCCATCTACAGCACTATCAAACTCCCAATCCATCTGGAAATTATCAGCTAAATCTGTCCAACCATCACTTTTACCGACGTAACCACAGGAAAGGCGGGTAAAGGGAACTGTTGCACCCAGCGCTAGCCATGTTCCTTGTTTCTCGGCTATCAGAATACGATGCCCAGCCACCTCTACAGCGTAACCATTATTACCCATACCTTCAACTTCCAGATGTGGCGCACACAAAGCATATAAATGAAGTTGGGAGATAAAATCGCCCTCTCCTGTTAATTTTGTATGCTGTAAAATACAGGAAAAATGTGGGTCGGCAATCACTTCTTTGATTACGGCATAACGTCCTTGGGGATCGGAATTAGTGATACGGTATCCTAAACCATGAGTCCACATCGCTTCCACTTTCGATTCGAGATGGCGTTTCTCTTCGTGGAAAAAGTTTTTCCCATCAGAAATTAGATACTGCAAATCTCGAATTTGGGGTCTATCTACTGTAGGATGGTAGACTTCAGTAACAACACCATTCCAAATAGTAAACCAAACGCGACTAGAGGTAGAGTAAGCTGTTCCGACTCCATCTTTATTCGCTTGAGTCCATCGAGGTTCAATACCTGGTGAGCCAAAAGCTTCTGATTGACTAATAATCTTTACCATACTGTATTGTTGTGCCAATAAGCTTTGAGTGCATTTTGAAAATGCTGTATTTGATATTTATCAAAACAGAATTCAGGAGTCATACCATTTCTTTGTGAGGCTGCGCCAAACCCTTTTAACTTCTTTCTTTCTTTCTTTGTGTCCTTCTCTAACGAGACGCTGCGCGAATGCGTCCTTTGCGGTTCGTTTCTCTTCTGAATTCTTCTTCAAGTGATTAAAAATTTATTGAGAAGTTGGCGAAAATTTACGAGCGGCAGTTAAGGATTTTGCTTCAATAAAAATTTGTTTGATTTCAGGATGCTTTTGGCGAATTTTTACTTCTAAACTTTCTACAGTTAAGGCTATTTCTTCACCTGTAAGATTTTTAGAAAATTGAATTTCTAAGTTAAGCAATACTTCCTGTGGAGCAAGCTGCATTGTTAGTACACGTACAACTTCTTGCACTCCTGGTTCTGTTTTTGACAAAGAGCGGATATTGGCTATAGTTTGAGGATTAGCACTTTCCCCAAGTAATAATCCTTTACTTTCTCTCGCTAGTACCACCGCTACTACAGCCAAGATAATGCCAATAATAATCGAGGCAATGCCATCCAAATAAACATTATTAAATAGATGTCCTAAAAAAATTCCGATTAAGGCAACGAATAAACCTAAAATTGCAGCAGTATCCTCAAATAATATTGTAAATACTGTAGGATCTTTACTGTTTTTGATTGCTTGCCAGAAATTTTGTTTACCCTTGGTCGGCAAAAACTCTTTTAAAGCTACAGTCCAAGAATAACCCTCCAATAATATTGCAATACCTAACACAATATAATTCCACATTGGGTTTTCTAAAGGGCTAGGTTTAATTAAATGAGCGATTCCTTCATAAATTGACATACCGCCACCAAGGGCAAAGATCAGGATAGCAACGATGAAAGTCCAGAAATAAAGTTCTTGACCATAACCAAAGGGATGGCTATCGTCTGCTGGCTTTTGGCTTCTTCGAATTCCCAGCAAAAGTACTAGTTGATCGCCGGTATCTACCACCGAATGAATCCCTTCAGATATCATGGCGGAACTGCCAGTAATGGAAGCAGCAATAAATTTAGTAATCGCGATCGCTAAGTTAGCGCCCATCGCTGCAAATATAGTTTTATGAGATGAATCAGATGTCATGAGAGTAAATAATAATTATCCAGAAACTTCTAATTCACCATCCAGATGGGTAACTTCCCATTGGGTTGGTTCGACATTGTGCCAAAACGTCTTATACAGCCAAATTTAATCGTTGATTGTTATCAAACCAGGATTAAAATTATATTCGTTGTGAATATCGAAAAATTTGCAAGACTTGCATGATATTTTTGCTTTTTGGGCATAGTATTATCCTGACAATTGAAATTGTCAAATCATTGAAGAAGAATTCAGAAGTCAGAATGGGCTAAACGCCCCGCTACCGCTAACAGG
>CAXUOL010000701.1:0-3995 GCA_964252435.1 uncultured Nostoc sp. | reverse complement strand
TTAAGAGTTAGGAGTTAAGAGTTAGGAGTTTTGTTTATCTCCTTGTCCCCTTGTCTCCCTTTCCTTCTCGTCTCCCTCATCTCCCCCAATCCCCACTTCCCAAATTCTATGCCTACTACTACCTGGAATCGTCATCACATTCTTTCACTGGCTGACTTCACTACTGCTGAATACGATACAGTTTTGCAAACTGCGGCCAGTTTTCAAGAGGTGCTATCACGGCGGACGAAGAAAGTACCAACTTTGCAGGGACAGGTGGTAGCGAATTTATTTTTTGAATCGTCTACCCGGACTCGCAGCAGTTTTGAACTCGCAGCCAAACGTTTAAGTGCGGATACGCTGAACTTCGCCGCTGCCACATCTTCTATGACTAAGGGAGAGACAATTCTCGACACGGCAAAAACCTATTTGGCAATGGGAACTGATATTATGGTAGTCCGCCATCGAGAGGCAGGAGTACCAAATGCGATCGCAGCTGAAATGGATCGTCTAGGTGTACGAGTTAGCGTCCTCAATGCTGGTGATGGTCAACACGAGCATCCTTCTCAAGCACTGCTAGATTTATTTACCATAACTACTCTAATTGACCCAGATCGCCCCCTACTAGAACTTTTAAAGGGTAAAAAGATTGCCATTGTTGGGGATATTCTTCATTCTCGCGTGGCGCGATCGAATATTTGGAGTTTAATTGCCAGTGGTGCCGAAGTGCATCTGGCAGCACCACCAACCCTTTTACCTAAATTCTTTGCCGAATTTATCTTGGAGGAAGTAGAAGGCAGGAGTTATTCCCCCAATCCCCAACTATTTCTACATTGGCAGCTAGAACCAGCTTTACATAATGCCGATTTTGTCATGACTTTACGTCTGCAAAAGGAACGGATGACGGCTCATTTGCTGCCAAGTTTGCGAGAATATCATCAACTTTTTGGCATTACACGCACAAAACTGCAACTTTGTAAACCTAACGTCAAAGTTTTGCATCCAGGCCCAGTCAACCGTGGTGTTGAAATTAGTTCTGAATTGATGGATGACCCAGAATTTAGTCTAATTCAATCACAAGTTACCAGCGGTGTCGCTGTTCGGATGGCACTGTTGTATTTATTAGGCAGCGGCAAGTCCTAATAACAAGATAAACTCAAGCTAAATCCTGGCAATACATTTTCACCCGATAATCTTGTAGGTAGATTTCGCACTTCTACATTCTGTCCTTGGCAATAGCTGCGGCAAGTTTGAAAGATTTTTTGACCTGAAAGTTTGCTTCTCTATATACCCATTAGTAACAAGTTAAGGCTGTAAGGCAAGTGTCAAGGGGCTTTTAGAAGACGCTTGAAAACAGTGGCAATATTCTTAAGGGTACATGCTATGCGAACGCGAACGCAGTGCTTGTAATAAATGTGGGTATAGTCTTTATTAATTTTTTTTATTATAGAAGATAAATAAAAAATTACTATAAAATTGACTTTCGCTTCACCTTTTTAATTTTGGTATCGCTTAGTCTGTATAAGAGGATTTACTTAATTTAACCCTTCAAATGGTCAAGTTTTATGCTCGCTCAAGCAGTTCAATTTGTTAGTTCTATTTCTGAGTCGGTAAAAACAGTTTCTTTTGGAACGCACAAACTTAAACTGCTCAACAGTTTTGCTCTAATGGTAACTTGTAGTATTGGTGCTTCATTATATAGTCCTGCTCAAGCTGCATCTTTCGCTGGCTTTGGATGTAAGGATAATCCCACTTGCCAATCTTATCTTGAGTTTATTAATACGACTGCTAGTGCGGGTGTTGGTTATTCAAATGATGCTTGGAACCTACCGTCTACAAGGGTATCTTCCCCATTACTTTTTGATCCTGGAATACCAGATGGACCACGTCATACTCTAAATGTTTTATGGAATCAAACTTACTCAGATACCGCAGGTACTCCACTCGTTAATCATAGTGGTAATGCATCCGCTTCTCTTGAAACAGTTTTAAAACTTGGACAACTGAAAGCACTTGCTAGTGCATCAGCAAATGTAAATATCACGGAACTTTTGCCTGGCTATGGAAGTTACGTAGGGGGGTCGCGAAGTAATTCTAGTGCTCAAACTTACTTAGGCTGGGGAGATACTATCACAGTTACGTCAAGCACTCACGCTCAGGGAGAACTTGTTCCGTTTGAAGTGCGACTTTATCTTGATCGCACAATTCAGGTAAGTTCAACCGGATATGCACAAGCATACGTTGGTGCTGACCTATCGTTGTCTGGTTTTTTTCAGGCATCTATATTTGATACCAACTTTTATCCTTCTGCCCTCTCTATGGTAACTAAAACAGTTTATTTGCCAGTAGGTCAAACTACTTCGATTGAAGGTAGATTACAAATTGGGGTATATGCAGACGTTAGTACTACTTGGCCGGAGCGACCATTAGCAACTGCTTTCTCAATTGCTAATGCTTCTCACACTGCCAATTACTACTTGACTCCATTAGTCTCTGGTGTAAACTACACGAGCGCGAGTGCTAACAACTACTTTTATTCTGGCAATACTACTTCGGTTCCGGAACCCTCGTTTTCACTAGCACTATTTGGGTTTGGATTATTGATTTGGCGAAGTGCGAAGTGGAGGGAAAGTGAAAGCAAAATGCGGATGTAAATATTAGAAAAGAATGGCACTAAGATAAGCGTAAATCCTTGATATTACTGGTTTTGGGGTGTGGGGAATTAAGATACCACTGACGGCTGCCTCTAATCCCTTCCTCTTTTTTTGGTTATCATTCTTAGATTGGCTTAATTTCTATACTTGGGCATATTCACAAAATTTGCTCGTTTTTAACTTGTTACCAATGCTATATGCCTAAAGTTATGATATGATGTCCGGCAAATTACCCTTAATATGTCATTGCCAGGGGAACGATGTGGAGCGAAGCAATCACAAGGACTCTGCGATTGCTTCACTTCGTTCGCAATGACGGGTATTTGAACGGACATGATATGACTTAAAATTCTTGAAATTTACTCCCATCGGACTACGTTACCGAACAATATCTAATCTGATCGAATTTATTATTCCTCCGATCGCATGAGGACAGAATTCTGTAATCTTGGCACACTGGTATCGTAGAAGTTCAGAATTTCATGACTTCTAGAAGTGTCCGAGGTAAATTATGAAACGAATTTTTTTGACGGCAGCAGCCTTACTCAGCACGCTATCTTTAGCTGCTCCCATTCCCGTCAAAGCAGAAAATTCCGCCCCTGTCCGCCGCTTGTTGGAAACTAGAGAATGTTCCGGATGCAATCTAGCAGGAGCTAACCTCAAAGGCGCTCATCTAATCGGTGTTGACTTGAGAAATGCAAATTTAAAAGGAGCTAATCTCGAAGGTGCTAACTTAGAAGGTGCAGATTTAACTGGAGCTAATTTAAAGTCTGCTAATCTCACACAAGCATTTGTTAGCGATACGATGTTAAATAATGCCAATCTTACCAACGTGAATTTGAGTAATTCCCGTTTATATAATAGTGACGTAGATGGCGCTGTTTTAGCTGGTGTTGATTTAAGCGGTGCTGATGTATTTAATACTGCCATTAGCATTGGTGGTGAATACTAATGATTAGTCATGATTTCAAAGTGATGAGTTAAGAGTTAAACTCTTAACTCTGCACTGACTAATTTTTATTCGCCGGTAATCGATAGTTCATTAACCCAAATTTTCGGGCAAACTCCCCCTGGCGTTAACTCTGGCTCTTTTTCTACATAAATAATTGACTTCAAGAGTTCCAAGAAATCGCCAGCAACAGTTGCTGATTCAATACTCGTCCTCACACCCTTGTTAACTAGCCAACCATCAAACGGCAAAGAAAAGGAACCTTGCATGGATTTAACTCCAGCATGGAGTGCTTGTAAATCATCAATAAAAATCACATTTTCAGCAGTTTCTAAGCTCAACTCCTGTTCAGGAGTTGCTGTTGAAAATACGTGATAAAAATTGGGACTGACGCTGACTTTTGCACCAATACT
>CAXUOL010000700.1:0-4005 GCA_964252435.1 uncultured Nostoc sp. | reverse complement strand
GAGAATCGTAGCGACTAAGTAAGTCGGGGATCTTCATTAGGAGGATGTAAGCCAGGCACAATTTCTTTAGTAGCATCATCAATCATCTTTTTGAGCTACTAACATTGCATTGATATGCGTGAAAATTCTATCTAATTCTCCAATTTCTTCAAGTTCGATAACTTCTTCTGGAGTAAGTAAATCAGCTTTTTTGCATTCTAACAGTTCTTCCATCCGTGCTTGCAGTTCATCATTAAATTTGAACAGATGAAATTTATCCAGCTTTTCTATTCTGATACTGCCAATCAAGGCTGAAGGTCTAGCGATTACAGTTGTCATACTCAGGACGATACAATTTATTGATATGTGCTTTTATTTTAGTGTTTTAATAGCTATTAACTAGTTAATTTTGGAGTAAAACTACAAACAATTTAATTATATGGGGCGCACTAAGACTGGTAATTAGCGAGGTATCACTTATATTCGCTTTTTGTGGCAAAAGTTAGAACTTACTCATCAGGGATACTTTGATTTGCTTATCCTGCTTCGTAGGAAGTGAGAACATCGTAGCCTAATTGGCGCAGTTCTCTGACTATATCCATTGGAAAATTCTCATTAGAGTAGAGTTTAACCATCATCATCCTCAACGAAGGTGATGATTGCTCAATCTAATTGTTCGCGGTGCTGTTTGTAATAAGTCCAGACAGCTGTTAAATCGTCATGGGTTAGGGTAGGGTAGTTTCGCAGTAACTCTTCTTCGTCTGCTCCCTGTTGGCGAAAAGCAACCAGCGTCCACACAGGGATGCGCGTGTTGCGAATGCGTGGCTGTCCACCACAAACACCAACTGTCACTTGAATTGGCTGGCTGCTTAGTCGTTGTTGCAAAAAGATGCGCTCTTCTGGGGTGAGGGATTCGATGATTTGTACAAGTGAATCGACCAATCGCGTGTTCATGGGCTAGTTTCTATTCATGGCACTGCATTGAAAGTGTTACTGTTTGAGATAGGTCGCGGAAAGTGATACTGAGGGCATCGACTTCCGCATCATAGGTAATTTTCATGGAATTTATCTCTTTAAGGGAGCAACGCACTAGCTCCCCAACTTATGCAGCTTTTCCGCTTGTTGATTATCTATAATATTTTGCTGCTGATTAATGAATTCTTCAAATAAGCTAAAAAATCTGTCTACTGCACTTCGTTCATCCGCAGAATTAAAGAGAATGATACTTGCCCATAATTGTCCAGTTTCAACCTGAAATTTTTCTCTTATCCATTGTAAAAACTTTTGAAACTCACTCTCTTGTTCGGTTAAAGGTATACCAAGTTCGCGCCGAGCAAAATAGTATCCATCCAAAAATGCCTGAAGATTGAAGATGGAATGTTTGCCCAGATACATTGCAGGTCTTTTTTTGATCTTTTGTAGTAAATCGTATAGATTATCCATACTCAACTCACTTAATAGCTTAATTCAATATCACATCTTCACTAATGACTGACAAACCAATTCCTTCAATAATTACTTGACGGAGAGTTTCTTGTCCGCCGAAACGCTTGACAGCATCTAATATTTCGATACCAGCTAATTGTCCTTGTGCATCATAATCAGCTGCGATTCCTTCAGCTAAATGTTGGGTTGTTACAGTTGTTTCGCGGAACGTGATACTGAGAGCATCGACTTCGGCATCATAGCTAATTTTCATAGTAATATCTTTTTTTAGAAGTAATAAGGGTAAACGGTTATAACTATGATTTATTATGCTGCATATCGCAAAATTTCTACTTCAGCACCTTTATTAACTGCTTCTTCGGCACGTTGTAAAACTTGTTCTGTGACAGCAGCACTTAAATAATATTCGCCGCAATTATTACAAACTTCTGCTGGTACACCTTTGAGAATAACGATTGTATTATCTTGCTCTAAAGTTACTGTCACCAGTCCTGGTTGAGTGTTGCCGTGTTTACAAATAACGCATTGCATAAGTTTAATACCTTTATTTCCGTTTTCTAAAATTATCCATCCACAAATTTGAGTCAGGAATATAAGCTGTGACTACATAGCCAGTATCACTAACTTCATCATAATAAAAAACAACATGAATTGGTTTACTGTCAACAAAATCAAGGATTATATAGCTAGGGAAGGGAGTATCATTTGGGTTTTCTTCTATTACTTCTCCATAAGTAATTATCTGCTGTACTTCTTGTTGACTAATGCGGCGAAAAAACATTTTTTGGATTGCATGACGCGAAAAAACTAAATTTTGACAATACACACTTTAAAACCAAAAAGTAATAATACCGGATGAAGTTTGAATGTTACTGCATCAGAAAAAGGCAATTTGAGTAAAAGAACTGAGCCAGATTGATAATTTTGCATTGCTTAAATCGTGTCGTAGATAGCATCATCTTCGCTGTAGCCTTTTAATAATTGTTCGGCTGCAAGACGATGCCAAGCTGCTTCTTCTTGTTCTTCTTCTGTAGGTTCATTGACGAGAATAATTACTTTTACCTGCTGGTTATTTGCTAACTGTTGCAAAATCACATCTGGTAATTCTATTTTGCCTTCAGTAGTTACATTCGCTGGAAATTCGTATGCTTTCATGTTGTTTTTAATGTTTGTCGGTTATAAGACTATTTTGACGCTGTTATTGCCAAACTAGCCGCGTCGCCAAATTTTGATATTTCCGCTATTGTCTCCAGCAGCAAGCCAACCTCCAACGGGGCTAAAGGCGACGGAATGAACACTGTCAAAATGATTCAGGGTGCAAATTTCTTTCTCTGTTGCCAGATTCAACAGTTTGATAGTCTTGTCTTCACTACCACTATTGAAAGGTACAAATTAGCCTAGAAGGATGTTTTTGTTTTGCTTGCTGTTGGGCTAAAGCTTTATTGGGGTTGAGAAAATAATCGCCACTATCAGATTCGATTGCAACATACCAGTCGGGATAACTGTTGATTAATTCAACACGCAGGTGATCATATATTTGACGCGAGGTTTTCACATATCCTGGGTTGGCTAATTTTGGTGATAATTGATTTGTATATTGCCTAATTCCCACCAAAGGACGAACGAGTTGGAAATTCTCTCTAGGGTGGTGTTGATTTTTGACAGCAGAAGATTTTTCTGGAAGTGATGACTTTTTATCCTCTACTGGTAGACCTTCACTTGAAAGATTGCTCATAGTTCATCTTGTTGTAAAACTGCGATCGCAGTTTTATTATATGGCGTGCAGCAAGGCTAATGATTAGCAAGGTATCACTTATATAATGTTCCTGACTGAAGGGGTGACAAGCATCTGCTAAACCAGACTAAACTTGCCTTTTAGCCCAACTACCTTCAAAAAGATTGTCTGGCTGTTGTGTAACAAAACTGGTACATTTGACCAGAGTATGGGATGAATCTTAGCAAGGTAAACTTTAAGCAATACTGATGCAGCCTACAATAAGCAGCGTATTCAATCGTAATAAAATTATGGCGATCGCATTTTTAGACTAAATGGGGCGACGCCGAATAGCCCGTCGTAGACATCACTTTTGCTCGACAATATGATAGGGGAGCGTGATTAGCAAAAGCGAGAATAATTCATCAGTTGAGGCTAATAGCTATGCCTCTTTTGATGCAGCTACAGACTCTACACCTGCTTGGGATGATGTTTGTTGAATCAATCTTATCAATAGGCGCAGCCCTTCATTAACTGCCCCAGAATCTGGAAAAATTGCTGCTACATCGGGATCTAACTGGACAGTTAGGGTGGATCGTTTGCGCCCTTGACCCCGCGCTATAACTGGGAGTTGAGTGAAGTCGTATTCAGGACGTAAGTCATCATCCATTTCAAAGGTCTGACTCATAAGCTTTGCGTTCTTTACGGGTAGCTGGACGGGCACTAATTAAGCGCGTGGTGCCTGCACGGTCAGTATAAGCGACAACTAGTAATTGCCGTTTGGCTGATTCTCCCATAATAATGAAACGTTGCTCTTGAAGGGAGTGTTCTGGATCGGCAAAGGTTAAAAACAGCGGATCGTCAAA
>CAXUOL010000699.1:0-4008 GCA_964252435.1 uncultured Nostoc sp. | reverse complement strand
AAGTTACTCCAGTTGTAGCGGTTCTTACTACTCAACCTACTCAAGCTGCAATTGCCAATGCGTCAACTAACGGTAATGGCACAACTCCTTTGCTGCAATAATCCACACCTACTTAAATAAGAAATCAGATCCCCGACTTTTCTAAAAAGTCCGGGATCTTTTTGTCACCAACATTTTGTTATATCAATAAAATAGTATAAACTTATACTTTATATTTAAACGTACAACTATGTAGTTGCTTGATTTGAAAATGTTTCAGAATTTCATACAGCCTTGGGACAGTTTTTAAACTATCGGGATGCTTTAGAGAAAATTGAACCAGAACGCCAACTTTATTTAGCTGTTCGTGTCCCAATTTATGAAAGTTTTTTTCAACGAAAATTTATTACATCGGCAGTTGCAAAATATCAATTACGATTGATGATTTACGATGTACAAGAGGAGATTATTCGTCAATGGCTGTAGAAAAATATCGGCAATATATTCGACATCTTCTTTGCGAACGGCAAAAGCGAGCTTCAATGCAACCAAATGCCGAAGAGTATGAGGTACAAACAATTTTCGACGAACAGCAAGACCACTATCAATTACTGTATGTCGGTTGGCGGGGAAATAAACGCGATTTTGGCTGTATTCTACATCTCGATATTAAAGATGGGAAAATATGGATTCAACATGATGGTACCGAAGAAGGAATTGCCAATCGATTAATTGAAATGGGAGTACCCAAGCAAGATATTATTTTGGCGTTTCACGAACCATATATACGTCAGTTTACCGGGTTTGGAACTTGAAAAATATTTCTGTTATGGCAAGCGCCGAATAAACACCAATTGTGTTTGTTCCCGTTGTTCTTCTCATGTTTACTTGTAAACGTCAGTGACGCTGGAATCCCCCGCATTTATGCGTGGGAAGTGTTAAAAGAGGATGCGTTGGCGTAGCCCAACCCAGGCATCGCTACTTACTTTACAGCAGTCTGGTTTTGTTGTTCTAACACTACATTGAAAATCAGTGTAAAATTCACATTTGGGATCAGTCGGCGTAAAACTTGTAAATGAGCTTCCGCATCACTGCGGCGACGAAAACGAGCTACAACTTGGTTTTGCATATTAGGTAAAAGCCGCACTATACACCAAGGACTGAGCTTTTCAAGATAAGTCATGGTCGCTTTGCTCCAAGTCAAAAGTTAAAAGTCAAAAGAAAAAGCTTGAAGAAGAATTCAGAAGTCAGAATTCAGGAGTCAGAATCAAGACGCGACTCGAAAATACTCGCTACCGCTCCGCTATCGCAGACTCGCTAACGCTGCGCTATCAGTCGGGGATTCAGACCCGCGACTTTCTTGTTGACCACCAAATTTTCAATTTGGTGGGGGTCTTAAACCCAATTATTCAGACGCTCGAGTACTCGCTAACGCTACGCTATCCGCCAGCGATGCACTGAGCCGGTCGTTGTGTCGCACAAAATTCATTCTGAATTCTGGCTCCTGACTCCTGAATTCTGTTTCGATAAAAGCCAGCCTACTGTGATGGTGGCTGGCAAGAAATATCATTTTGATATTGCAATTAGATGCAGTTTCTACTCACTCTTGTCTGGAAAACAAAGCTTCTGCAACACTTCTTCGGGGATATCTTCAAAGTGTTCTAGCAAAAAGTTCATCAGCGCCAGGTGGCGTAAATCGGCTGGCATAGGACGGCGATAGTTTTTACCTCTAGCAAACCAGCGTCGAACTGTGGACAGGGAACGATCGCAAATCTGAGCCATTTCTTCGTAGTTCACCTGCCACTTGGAATAAAATTGCTGGGGAGTCATACCTAATTGACAATAACTGTAGAGTTGCATCAAATCTTGCTCTCGCTGTTGGAGTGGATGAGGATTCATAAGTCTGTTTCCTCGCTGATTGCTTCTAAATCTTCTTCCCAAGCAATATCGGCAGATGTCCAAGCAGCACTGGGACTGTCTTTGCTCAACCAAATCAGGTAGCACCAACTCCAGCAGCAGCGATCGCCAGTAAAGCTATAAAATCGACCAATGACAACACCCCAATCAGTATCGCTTTGGGCAGAGATCCAACGCAAGCGATCGCCATATAAAAATCTGGGTGTCTCTGCTACATCAGGAAAGTTGACAGGAAGCTCAATAGATGCGTCTGGGTATTTCAGGTTAATCAAACCTGGGACTATATCTTGGTGACTGTGCCGGATGAGATTGAGATAATTGGCAATCAACTTACCATTGATGCTGTGAGTTAACCCAAATATCAGAATTGCAGCTAGACTTTCTATTTCTTGCTGCTGGGGTTGTATCCAGGTGCTATCAAAGTCAGCGTCAGAGTAGTTGTTGAGCTTTGCTAGTAATTCTGTGATGCCGAAATCATCTAAAGCTTGTTGATAAGCTTTATGTTGATCTGTTTTGTAGCTAACAGGCTTTAACATTGTATATGTCTCCTGTGATATGGGGGCCAAAAGCCAGCATCCGCCGTGAGAAAGTTGATGGCTGGCTTTTGACTTATCTGTAATTATACATAAAAACCAATAAAATTTATGTTAATTAGTGTATTATTATGTTATAAATTTAGAAACAAACAAAATCGCTTATGATGGTGATATGGGAAAAGTTACAGTAACTATTTACATGGAAGAAGAAGACAAAGAAGCCCTGCAACAATTGGCTGATGCAGAGGAGCGTTCTTTGTCTCAGATGGCGGTGTTAATTGTGAAACGAGCGATTAAACAAGCTCAGAATGACGGGAAAATTCCACCAAAATAATTCGTAATTCGTCTGGGAAGCGATACCTTCTCTACGAGAGGCTGCGCGTAGCAAGATCCCGAAGGGTACGCCGACGCGCCGTACGCAATGGGTTTTGAAGATGCGAGTAACTGCTGGTAAAAGTATCTGTGATGTAGTTTGAATAGGTGCTTTGATACGCAGTTAGAGACGAACTTGCTTGAGGATATGTCAGCCAGTACCAAATATTTGTATCAACTAAAAAAATATCCCCTTTTTGGGGGGAATCAGTCATGATGTCAATGACATCTGCTTTTACAGTGTAGTTAACTGTCATGACTAAGAGACCATTCGTGAGAGGTTAAGGTCAGATACTATTTGTCAATAAGCAATAGTACTTAAAATATTGCTAAAATCGGGGTTAGAAATAGAATTTTTGATCGGGCGATCGCGTTATCTTGATACGTATCATTTATTCTTAACCTATAATTTCGGTACAAGAGTTAACTTAATACCTCGGCTCTTTCCAAATTTTAAGCATAATTTCTAATTGACAAAAGGAAGATTATCTTAACTTCTCACCGATGCTAAGAGGCAGATTGTTCAAGAATCATTTCATCTACGGCTTGACGATACTGCTCATCTGAGTAATAACGCTTTGCATTCTCAATCACTTCATCATAGGTCTGTTGACCAAGAGGATTAAGATTAGATACAACTAGAAGCTGATCCAGGTCTTCAGGTCTGATATCACGCAATAATTGACCAATAGCAAAATTGAAAAATACAGACAAGAATCTTCTTACGCCAGCAAAATCTAGCTCTACTGGCTTTCCTGCTTGCAGTTGAGGATAAATTAAATCATAGATTTGCTGCCCAGCCTTTTGGCTTATGGAGTTTTCGCCAATCAGTTCGTAGACTTTGTATTTCATGGCTGTAAAACCTCTACTACAACCTTTGCACTCAAACCAACAAAGCCGATGATGGGATTTGAACCCACGGCCTGCTGATTACGAATCAGCTGCTCTACCACTGAGCCACATCGGCGTACACAATCTAAGAGTATAACATGATTTAATCATGGCGGATCAAAATCCCAAAAATCGCCTTAACCCTGAACAGTATGCCAGCCTGAAAGCAGAAATAGCCGCTCCTTATCGCGGCTTCCGACAATTTTTCTACATCGCTTTCGGTGCTTCTGGCTTACTCGGTGCATTCGTCTTTTTCTTCCAAGTGCTTGCCGGACGCGATGTTGAGAGTGCTTTGCCAAGTTTAGCTCTCCAA
>CAXUOL010000698.1:0-4009 GCA_964252435.1 uncultured Nostoc sp. | reverse complement strand
TAAAATATAAAGCCGTGCTGGAAGCACGGGGCTTTAAACCCAATTTTTCGGTAAAGAAATAAAGAGCACAGTGCTAAAGGGCAAAAGTGTAAAGGGCTACTAAGTCCTGCCCCCAACCACTACAACCCGAAAACCCACGTTGCTGCCCCAGTCGCCACGCACGCTCCTGCCGCGAAACGCCGAGCGGCAAAACCTGGGATAGTCGTACCACGAACCACCACGCAGCAGACGATTTTGATTATCATTATCAACTACCCAAGCGCTTCCATCTTTTGGCGCTCCGTTATAATTTTCGTGCCACTCATCCAGACACCATTCCCATATAGTACCATGCATATCAAATAAACCAAAGGGGTTAGCAGGGAATTTTCCTACATCTGTTGTTTGCTCACGATATTCACCCTTTGGCCCTTGAGCATAATTACCTGGGTATACTGTTCCCTGATAATCCCAGTCAGTACCTCGATAATTCGCTAAATCCGTTGTAATCGTTTCGCCAAAATAAAACGGCGTAGTCGTTCCCGCTCGACAAGCATATTCCCATTCTGCTTCACTGGGTAAGCGATAGGTTTTCTGAGTTTTTTGAGATAGTCTAGCGCAAAACTCAATTGCATCATCCCAAGAAACCTGTTCAACAGGTCGATTAGCACCTTTAAAATAGGATGGGTCGGAATTTAAATCAATATTAACCTGGGGTAAAGCGGCAACAGCTGCCCATTGACTCTGAGTTACCGGAAATTTCCCCATGAAAAAGGGTTGAATGGTAACGGAGTGCTGTGGACTTTCCCTATCAAGTCTTTCTGGCTCACTCTCTGGCGAACCCATGAGAAATTTACCACCGGGAATTGCAACCATTTCCAGAACTACGCCATTACCCAAGTTTTCTGTAAAAAACTCGGTGCGTCCACGGCTGCGGTTAATTTCATAGGTTTTTCCCACACCGAAAAACCCTACTGATTTGGGCGTTAGGATGGCGGTTTCAAAATCAAATGGCTGAGTTTGAATACCTGGAGAAGATGATTTATTTTCTCGTTGTTTTTGTAATTCTGCTTCCCGTCTTTGATTTTCGGCTCTTTCTTGTTCTAGGCGTAATTTTTCTGCTTGTCGTTTTTGATACTCTATTTCTTGTTCTTTTTTTAGGCGAACTACATCTTCATCTTTAAGCAGATAATATTTTTTGAATTTTTCTAATTCAGCTTCAGCCCTTTCATCCAATGGATATCCTCGTTCATCTACAAAGCTTGTCAAGTATTGCTTGTATTTATCTAGATTTTTCTTATATATACCGTAAGGTTCTAATGCTTTCTCTCGAACTACACTGGCTTCTTTATCTGTTAATTTTAACTTTTCTTGTAAACTTTTTAATATATCAGATTCCACAATAGAAATCTCGCCATCAGACGCAAATTCTTCAACCTGATGACGATACTCAGCTATTGCAGCTTCCCTGATTAACCGTTGTTGTTGACGCTCCTTAATTAGTTGTTCAGCCGCAAACTTAATTCCCTGAGCTACATTTGTGAATGCATCATCTGGATTATTCCAAGACTTAATAGGTAGGGCATTTTTGGGCAGAGCTTGTAGTTTAGCAAATGGTGCATCTTGCCAAAAAACGTTTCGCAGAATAATTGGAATGACACAAGCCTCTCCAACTTCGTGACGTTCTATTGCTGTAGTAACTTCAACATCCCAGCAATATTTAGAATATATAAAGTCTGAACTGACTAGTAATAAAATGATATCGGCTGTATTTAAATTTTCATTAATCTGCTGATCCCATTCTTTTCCAGGTGGTATTTTGCGATCGTGCCAAGTTGAAGTAATACCTTGCCGTTCTAACATAGTCAGGTGTTTAGCCAGTTCATCCTTTAGGGGTTCGTCGTTGTGAGAGTAGGAACAAAACACCTTGAGTGGTTCTAACGAAACATCTGCCATTTTGCGTCTTTAAGAGTAGGATAAATTACGCTTCTTACAAATTATAGTATTTTTGCGTGATTTCCTTGATAAACTAACCCCGATCGCCAGTGCAACTCCTCATCGTCTTAACCCAAAGATATGAAATTGCGATCGCTATTCCATTTTGATGGTACTGCGATCGCTGCATAAAATCGACAGGGTAACTTTTATTGCAATCAAAACACGTCAAGCTTGATTCCAATCTTGCAACTCTAGTGCTTCAATTTGTAGCTTGCGGTTTCTCTTTTAAAACTATGCTTTTGAATTTCAGTCTACTGACAGTTAAGAATCGGGTAGGATCTAAACCGACCTCGGTGCATCTTAATTTTGTTTCTTCCATCCATAACGGAAGCGATAGCGTCCGTAAACAGCTTCTGTCACTCTCCGAAAACTTTTGCCTTTTCTAAAATCTAGAGCTTTTGTATACGAGCGGAATGGATCGCATACTGAAATATGATTTTGATGAAATTCATAAACAGATTTTTGCTGATAATCTGAAACAAAAGTATTATTAAATACCGATATTAGGATATGAATATCTTTCCAGAGTCCGAAACTGATGAAACAACTAGCAACCGAATCACCATCCACCTGGCGTTTCGTCCCAATGCTTCAGACATCAGGAGCAGTGCAAATGGCGATCGATGCTTGGTTGTTCCACCAATGCGAAAATGACCAACATCTGCCTACCTTGCGTTTTTATACCTGGTACCCCTATGCTCTCTCCTTGGGACATCTGCAAAAACAATGGCCTACCGAGTGGCATAATCTGATTTACCAGGGAAAGGGACTTGATCTAGTTCGTCGTCCAACGGGAGGTCGAGCTGTTCTCCACCAAGGAGATTTAAGCTACGCCCTGATTACCTCAGCTAGTATTGGAAAAAGCTGGGGTATTTATGAAAAAATCTGTAACTTTTTGATCCAAGGCTGGCAAAAGTTGGGTATTGAGTTAAGTTATGGTTCTGCTGGACGGGGTTACATTCACAATCCCAGTTGCTTCAACACAGCAACAGCAGCTGACTTAGTTACTGCCGATGGAAGTAAATTTATTGGTAGCGCCCAACGTAAGGGAAGAAATACCATTCTTCAACACGGCTCGATGATTTTGTCTACAAACAAAGGTTTATTTCAGGAAATCTTTGAACAATCGGCTCCGTGGAATACCTCACTTTGCAACACACACCAAGAGGATGCCTGGATTGCAAAGATTGTGGATACATTGACAGAAACGGCAAAACAGTACTTTGGCATAGAACTAGTTACCCAACCATTCACCGATCTCGAATGGCAAGATATCCTCAAATTGCGATCGCTGTATGAAGTGCGTTAGCGTAGCTCACCGTAGGTATCGCCTATTCCAAAACTTTAGTACTTTAGTTGGAGCCAACCACCTAAACTCCCTGTTTGTAGTATTTTTGTACTATAAACTTGCGATCGCACTGTGCCATTTGCCTAAGTCCTACTCAAGTGACGATAGAGAAATTGTATGAAGTTTTATTCAGCAATTTCCCTACAAAGTCAACACCCTAGCTCTAGGCTCGGTATGCAATGCTAAAATCTTTTTGGTGTGAGGTTTCTTGGTTAGTTTTATTGCCTTTTGGTCGGGTGGAAAGTCCCATTTCCTTGAGCAAACGGTTAATGTGGCAACTGCTAACCTTAATTCCCAATTCTTTTGCCAAATGCTTGCTTAACCATTGTGCTGTCCAGCGTTCAAATGAATAGCCAACAAGGCGCGGACTATGGCTTACCAATTCTTTCAAGCGAATGAGGTATTGCTCATTCACAGTTTTAGGCCGTCCCATCAAGCGATCGCTCCATTTGTGAGCCTGTCCTGTTTGTGCGATCGTAATCCAGTAGCGTGCTGTCTCTTGAGAACATCCCAAAGCTTCACAGATTTGAGCCTGAGATTCACCTGCATCGAAGAGTAGCATAATTTCAATGCGACGGCGGTATTCTGCACGTAAGTCGGTTTCTAAGCTTTTCAGTAGATATCTGCGCTGAAAAGGTGTTAAGCAAAGACCTGGATTTTCCATAACGATTCCTCTTGGTAGAA
>CAXUOL010000697.1:0-4010 GCA_964252435.1 uncultured Nostoc sp. | reverse complement strand
TACAGCTTGCTGACCGACCTTTACCAGTTGACAATGGCAGCTTGTTACACAGGCGAAGGTATAGAACAACGACGGGCAAGCTTTGAATTGTCTGTCAGACGATTGCCAGAGGGTTTTGGTTATTTGATTGCAATGGGGCTGACGCAGGCATTAGAATATTTAGCCAAAATCCGCTTTAGTTTTGCGCAAATTGCGGCATTACAAGCAACAGGAATTTTTGCTCATGCTGGCGATCGCTTTTGGTCACTTTTAGCTGAGGGAAAGTTTACGGGTGATGTTTGGGCCGTACCAGAAGGGACAGCTGTGTTTGCCAATCAACCACTGTTGCGAGTAGAAGCACCCCTTTGGCAAGCGCAACTAGTGGAAACTTACCTGCTGAATACGATTAATTACCAGACTTTGATTGCCACAAAAGCAGCCCGGTTGCGGGATGTAGCGGGAGAATCAGCAACACTTTTAGAATTTGGCACCAGACGAGCATTTAGTCCCCAAGGGTCTTTGTGGGCGGCGCGGGCAGCGTTGGCGGGTGGGTTAGATTCCACTTCCAATGTGTTAGCAGCGCTACAACTGGCACAAAAGCCAAGTGGTACGATGGCACACGCCTTAGTAATGGCGTTGTCAGCAATAGAAGGCACTGAAGAACAAGCTTTTAGTGCATTTCATCGATATTTTCCGGGTGCGCCATTGCTGATTGATACTTACGATACCATTGCTGCTGCTGGGCGCTTGGCCGAAAAAGTAAATTCCGGGGAAATGCAATTAACAGGAGTGAGATTGGATTCAGGAGATTTAGTTACCTTATCAAAACAGGTGCGATCGCTCCTTCCCGGTGTGCCAATTTTTGCCAGTGGCGACTTGGACGAGTGGGAAATTGCCAGATTAAAAGCTGCTGGGGCCCAGATTGATGGTTACGGACTGGGAACACGACTAGTTACAGGTTCGCCCGTAAATGGAGTTTATAAACTTGTAGACATTGATGGCATCCCAGTGATGAAGCAGTCCAGTGGTAAAGTTACTTATCCAGGGCGCAAGCAGATTTTTCGCTCGTTTACGGGAGGTAAGGTAAAAGCAGACAGATTGGGACTCTTAGGTGAAATTGCTTTGGATGAAGAACCTTTGTTGCAGTTAGTAGTGGAACAAGGCGAACGGGTGCAGCCTTTGGAGTCGTTGGCAACAATTCGTCAGCGTACCGCCGCTTCAGTTGCCAGTTTGCCACAGGAAACAAGGCGCTTGGATTATCCGGTGGCTGTAGAAGTGGAGATTTCTGAGGGGTTACGGGTATTGACTGAAGAAACAAAGAAACGAACCGCCAAGGACGCAAAGGACGCAAAGTAAGATGATGAAAGTTGCTTTGTTTGGAACTAGTGCCGATCCACCAACTGCTGGACATCAAGAAATTCTAAGTTGGTTATCTGAGCGTTATGATTGGGTAGCGGTTTGGGCAGCAGATAATCCATTTAAGTCACATCAAACACCCTTAGAACATCGAGCGGCAATGCTGCAACTGTTGATTGCCAATATAGACGCACCACGGCACAATATTGCTTTGGAACAAAAATTGAGTAGCTTCAGAACACTGGAAACACTCGAAAAAGCAAAGCTTACTTGGGGTGAAGATGCTGAATTGACGTTGATTATTGGTTCAGATTTACTGAGTCAGCTACCACGTTGGTATCGCATTGAAGATTTGTTACAGCAAGTGCAACTACTGATTGTACCGCGACCCGGATATGCAATAGATGAATCTAGTTCAGAGGTAGTGCAAAAGCTGGGAGGGAAGATTGTGATCGCTAGTCTGACCGGTCTAGATGTTTCCTCAACAGCGTACCGCGAACATAGAGATCCCCAAGCCCTCACAGCCCCTGTAGTTGCCTATATTAATCGAGAGCATTTGTACGAATGCCAGGACGTTCACAAAAAAAGATACCAACTTCGTTAAACCAACAACCTTTGGCCGATTTCAAGGTTGGTGTTGATAATGTAATTTTTTCTGTAGATACTGTACAAAATCGGCTGTTAGTTCTACTAGTAATGCGACAGCAAGAACCATTTTTAAATCATTGGAGTCTTCCTGGTACTTTGGTACGTCCAGGAGAGTCTTTAGAAGATGCCGCCTATCGCATTATGGCGGAGAAAATTAAGGTCAACAATCTCTATTTAGAACAACTGTATACATTTGGCGGGCCGAATCGCGATCCACGGGAAGCAACTGATAGTTATGGTGTACGTTATTTATCAGTTAGTTACTTTGCCCTAGTGCGATTTGAAGAAGCCGAATTGATTGCCGATCGCATGACTGGCATCGCTTGGTATCCGGTAAAACAAGTGCCGCAATTAGCTTTTGACCATAACGAAATTCTAGCTTATGGACATAGGCGGTTACGAAATAAATTAGAGTATAGCCCAGTGGCTTTTGAAGTCTTGCCAGAGATGTTCACCTTGAATGATTTATATCAGTTATACACCACAGTTTTAGGTGACAATTTTTCCGATTATTCTAATTTTCGAGCGCGTCTACTCAAGTTAGGTTTTTTATGCGATACCGGAATTAAGGTATCACGGGGTGCTGGTCGTCCGGCTAGTTTGTATAAGTTTGACGCCGAAGCTTTTGCTCCCTTAAAGGATAAACCTTTGGTGTTTATTTAACCAATTGTTACGTAGAGTTTAAAGTTCAAAGTCAAAGCAATTAATTTTAACTCTTGACCTCAAACTCCTAACTCCTAACTCTTAACTAAAATGAAAATTGCGATCGCTCAAATTAATCCGACAATTGGTGATTTGCTTTTAAATGCCCAAAAAATCCTGGAGGCGGCACAACGAGCAGCATCTAGCGGTGCGCGTTTGTTGTTGACACCAGAACTTTCTTTATGTGGCTATCCACCAAGAGATTTATTACTAAATCCTAGTTTTGTGGAAGCGATGGGCATCACTTTACAAAACTTGGCTGAGGATTTACCACCAAATTTAGCTGTGTTGATAGGAACTGTTGAACCGAACCTCAAAGCACATATTAGTGGCGGTAAAACTTTATTTAACAGCATTGCTCTGTTAGAGAATGGCCAGGTTAAGCAAGTTTTTCACAAGCGACTTTTGCCTACTTACGATGTCTTTGATGAACGCCGCTATTTTGAAGAAGGCTTGCAAGCTAATTATTTCACTCTCGATGATATCCATATTGGCGTAACCATTTGCGAAGATTTATGGAACGATGAGGAATTTTGGGGCAAACGTAGTTATACAGTGAATCCGATTGCTGACTTAGCAATTTTGGGTGTAGATTTGACTGTAAATTTGTCTGCTTCGCCCTACACGGCTGGTAAGCAGCAGTTCCGCGAAATCATGCTCAGGCATAGTGCAATACGTTTTCAACAACCAATGATTTACGCTAATCAGGTTGGGGGAAATGATGATCTAATTTTTGATGGGCGTAGTTTTGCCTTAAATCGTCAAGGTGAAATTATGTGTCGCGCTCGTGGTTTTGACACCGATTTAGTGGTAGTTGAATTTGACGAAGCGCAACGGGATTTTCAGTTAGGTTCTGTAGCACCTGTCTATGAATCAGAAGATGAAGAAATTTGGCAAGCTTTAGTTTTGGGAGTGCGAGATTACGCTCGTAAGTGTCGCTTTTCTAAAGTAGTGTTGGGTTTAAGTGGCGGGATTGACTCTGCAATAGTAGCTGCGATCGCCACCGCTGCACTTGGTAAAGAAAATGTCCTCGGTGTTCTCATGCCTTCCCCTTACAGTTCCGAGCATTCCATCAGTGATGCTATGGCGTTAGCCGAAAATTTGGGGATTAAGACTCATCTTTTACCAATTGGCGAGTTAATGCAAGGCTTCGATCGCACTTTAGATGATTTGTTTGCAGGTACTGAGTTTGGACTAGCTGAAGAGAATATCCAATCTCGGATTCGCGGTAATTTATTAATGGCGATCGCTAATAAATTTGGCTATCTGCTTTTATCTACCGGTAACAAATCAGAAATGGCAGTTGGTTACTGTACTCTCTACGG
>CAXUOL010000696.1:0-4012 GCA_964252435.1 uncultured Nostoc sp. | reverse complement strand
TTGCGATCGCATCAAAGGAATTTAAACCTGGCAAATCAACCAAATCACGAGTTACCGTATCAAACATATAAACATCTTGGCTACCGCGTCGGTCAGTAATAAAAACAATGTATCTCCCAGAAATTTGGGGGTTTAATTCGGACGCTAAACTATTGAGACTCCGACCCCCCGGATCAAAAGGATAACTCAAAATGCGAGGGTAGCCAAAACACCCAGTCAATAAACTTAAACCGAAAAATACAGGTATAAAAAAAAACGTTTCATATAATTTAGTCATTAGTCATTAGTCTCACAACTCCTAACTCATAAGGTACAGACGCGATTAATCAATCACTGGGATTGACCTAGTTGCAAGTTTCCCCTTGGTGTTTGATTTTCTGATAATTAACCGGGGTCTGACAATACCTTTTTGGGTGTAAATATCTTGAGTTAGCAGGGTACTGCATTCGCGGATTCTACAGGCGCTAAATAGGCATACGGCAAACAAGGTGCGACAAGGTGCGATGCCTGCCTGCGGCGGGCGTAGCCATCGCGGTCATTGTCTAAGCCATCACTGAAGATTAGCTGTATCTCTTGCTGAGTAAGAACCTTGGCGCGTCCATGCCGATTTATTTTCATTGGCAGACTGTAGACCCTGTGATCCACAGCCTATAATGTTTTGACACATGATTTGCATAACTATTTGACCTTTAGGTGAAACTAGAGGTGGTAGTACAAAAAATAAAAATTCTGAGGAGGTTTGAATCAAACCACTGCATCCTACAATAGAACAGCTAGAAACCTTCTACCGCGTATGTGTACGAGCAAGCAATCTATTAAGAACAATTGAATTAACTCGCTACGATACACGCTCTCAAAGAATCGTAGTGTTAATAGGTGAAACAATTCAAGTAGAAATTTTAAGTAACGGCGAGAATTAATTCAATGAGTAACTATCAACAATTAAGCGAAGCCGAACTGAGAACTTATGTAAAAACACATCCAGATGATGAGGAGGCTTTTCAACATTATTTAACAATTATGAGGGCAAAACCTAACCGCGTTGTAGTTAGTACAGAGGAACAAGCCCTAATTGAATTTAGGAAGAGAATACAAGCAGAATCAACACCCTAACCCCGTCACATTAAATCAATCGCCCCATTCCCTGACAACCCCAATTCTCACCCCGTAGCGCGTCTCTAGCTGTGGGGTTTTGCTTTGGTGGTTTTTTTGGTTTACTGTTAATCGCGTCTCTCCAAACTCTTAACTCCTAACTCCTAACTTTTTCCCCTACGGAGGTGAACCTACAGTTGCACCATTGGGAATATCTAACTCAATATTTGGCCCTCGGTCTAAGACTTCAATATCCCACTGACCACGAGTGGCGGTTTCAAAGACAACATAACGTCCATCTGGACTAATATTTGGTTTTCTGACCCAGCCGCGATAAATTGGTGTGACAATTTGCGACTGTTGCGTAGCGCGATCGTAAAGCGCTACCACTGGTCTTCCTTGATCGCTAGTAAGATAAGAAATATAACGCCCGGTGTAGCTCAAACTAGGACTTTCGGCAATTGTCTCCTGTCGGTTTATCCCCGGTGTGCTAATAAACAGTTGCCTTTCCAAATCGTACATTAGTAGCTGCTGATTACCATTGCGATTAGATACAAACGCTAAAAAGCGCCCATTTCCACTCAAAGCAGGTTGCTCCTCGGTGTAGCGACTGTTAAGAGAAGTAGGCCCTATAGGAATATCGTTAGAACCACAAGATACAAGCAAACTTGTTAAACCAAAAACCAGGCTCCAATGAATTGGTCTTTGGAGCCAAAATGTCGGCGTAAATTTTTCCACCTCAACTGTTTTCCGTCGCCTCTAAACCTAATTGCACGCCAACTGTTTTAAACATCGTCATCAAAATCGCTCAAATTATCTGGCCCCTCATTTGGTTTTTCAATTGGGTTGTATGGTACATAATCAGTTGGGATCGCATCATCATCTTCACGCGGTCTTCGAGGAGTTGAGTCAGTGGGCGGACGACGCCTTCTCGGTCTGGGAGAAACATCATCTTCACGACTTTCGGGACGCCCAGACCCGTTATTACTACGGCGAGAAGGTTTTCTAACTTCCCCACCCGAATTTTCCCAATCATCAACTTGCCTAGATGAAGAACCCCAGTTTTCTTCTTCAAAGCTTTCAGAAGGGGGATTCACAGGACGACCAGAAGTCCGCCGACGCGGTCTATCAGATGGAGCCTGTCTTTCACTACTGCTGCTATTGCGGCGTTCTGTACGACGGGGAGGTTGTTCCTGATAGTAGTCATCACGAGTTGAAATCTCATCCCTGCTACCGCGAATTCGGGCACGCACTGGACGTTCTTCCTCGTCTTCATAAGGCAATGGATCTAAGTCTGCCTCCATCTCAGCCTGATATTTGCTGCGATTATTGTACGAATAGCGATCGCTAACCGGTCGGTCTTCGTCCACAATCGGAGTGTTGCGCTTTGCTTGCTGGGTAGCTATACTCCGCAGACGAATACTTTCAACTGCAAAAAACACAGTTGTGCCAACTAAAAGCAATTGACCAAATTGTAAAATCGGGTCAAGCCGCCATCCTTGAAAGACAAGAATGAAGCCGCAAAGTAAGCCGACTGCGGCAAAAAAGATATCTTGATCCCGTGACAATTCCGGGCGCACAGTGCGGAGAAAATACAGTGCTGCCCCAGCCACAGCCAGGAAAATTCCTAGAATACTGGCTGAGTTTGCCCCAAAATTTACCTGAGCCAGAAAACTGGCTGAGTTCAGCCCAAAATTTATCATTGCTGTTTTCCCAATATCAAATCTATGTTAGCGAGTCACAATTAAAATCACTACTGTAATTAGGCACGATATATTGAAGCTTCAAAGCCTCTAGCAAAGAAGCTCTGAAGCTGTCACCGAAAAATAAAAACGTCTATGTCTATCATCTACAACTGCCACCAGCCACAGAAACTGCTGCTTTTAGTGCAATTAAGAGATAGCTGACAGACAATCGATTATGAGAGTTAAATTAACTCTCATAAGCATTATGAACGCTGTATTTTATCTTTTTGGCTAATGAAAATTAGACCAACTGTAACGGGTACTACCACAATTGCAGCACCCCAAGCCAGACTCCAAAGAAAATTTGCTAAAGAAGGCGTCATACTTCTCAACCTTTTTTTACACACTTCATCCTAATTTTAATAGTGTATTACTTTCTTGAGAAGCCTCTAACTCTGAACTGCTAAACTTGGTAACTGCTTTCACCATTTGTTGAGTTCACCACGTCAGCAAGTTCGCTTTTCTATTTCAGGAAGAAATGACAGCATTTAGTTAAAATGATGATCAGAGTGCTTTACAAAGCTTAAAATTTTGTGGCGATGTCTACGATGGTCACTGAGCTTGCCGTTCGCGCAGCGTCTCGTAGAGAAGTGCGGGCTATGCCTACGCAAAGCGTGGTGAGCCAGCACAGTCTTCTTCCAAAAGGAGAGGCTAGCGGCAATAGAGTTCACCCCATAAGCAACTAGGAAACCCGAAAGGTTTGCCGTTACGTAATTTTTTCTTTCTTTACAGATAGATAGTACTTGAAACCGATGACTGGTGTTAACCTGACTGCTTGGATTCTGGGCCCTGTGTTAGGGGTAATGACATTCTTATTTATATTTCGTATCATTCTCACTTGGTATCCGCAAGTGGATCTGAATCGTTTGCCGTTTAATTTAATAGCTTGGCCTACTGAGCCATTTTTAATACCTTTGCGAAAGCTGGTACAACCTATAGGTGGGGTAGATATTACACCTATTATTTGGGTTGGTATCTTCAGCCTGCTGCGAGAAATCCTGTTAGGTCAACAAGGATTGCTGACTATGCTATCTCGTGTGAATTAGAGATGGGGCATTGGGAATTGGGAGTGCTGAGTGCTGTACATGGAATAGCAGGGCGTTTAGCCCGTGCTGAGTTAGGAGTTAACAGTTAAGAGTTGGGAGTTTTGTTTAGCCCCTTGTCCTCTTGTCCCC